>URGY01000206.1 GCA_900547505.1 uncultured Collinsella sp. | reverse complement strand
GAAGAGCGTTGCTGCCTAGGCTAGCCCCTTGTCACACAAACTACCGAAGCCTCATATTTCGCTGTTCTGCACCCCGCTCGAGACGCTCGTCAATTCGGTCGAAACGTATCAGAAGGCCATCGCCGGCTTTAAACGCATGGACGAGGTGCTTTCGACCGCTCCGGATATCCAGGATAAGCCGGGTGCCGCGGACCTGCAGGTGACGGCTGGCGCGGTTGAATATCGCGACGTGTGCTTTAGCTACGAGGACGTTGAGCTCGGCGCAGGCGAAGGGGCTCGTCCCGTGATCGACCATATGAATCTGTCCATCAAGCCCGGACAGACCATTGCCCTGGTCGGCCCCTCGGGTGGTGGCAAGTCCACAACGTGTTCGCTGCTGCCGCGCTTTTATGACGTGGCTGCTGGATCCGTCAGCATCGACGGTCAGGACGTGCGCGACGTGACGCAACAGAGCCTGCGCCGCGCCATTGGCCTGGTGCAGCAAGATGTCTATCTGTTTGACGGTACGATTGGCGAGAACATCGCCTACGGCAAGCCAGGCGCCACGGCAGAAGAGGTCGCCGAGGCCGCCCGCCGCGCCAATATCGATGCCTTCATTGAGTCGCTGCCGCAGGGCTACGACACGGTCGTGGGCGAGCGCGGCAGCCGTCTTTCGGGCGGCCAGAAGCAGCGCGTAGCCATTGCGCGCGTGTTTCTCAAGAACCCCAAGATCCTGATCCTGGACGAGGCGACGAGCGCCTTGGATAACGAGAGCGAGGAGGCGGTGCAGGAGTCGCTCGAGCGCCTGGCGCGCGGCCGCACCACGATCATCATCGCCCACCGCCTCTCGACCATTAAGCATGCCGACGAGATTGCGACCGTCGAGCATGGTCGCGTTGTGGAACGTGGTACGCACGAGCAGCTTCTCGCCCGTGGCGGCACCTATGCCCGTTACTATCGAATGCAGTTCGAAGGTGCGCGTGCGCACGAGCTCGACTGATTGATATGACAGGAAGTATATGGCTGAGAAGAACCCTTTGACTCCGGAAGAAGTGACGGAGTTATTCTCCGAGATCGACGCATCCGGCGTTTTGGATCCGACGCTTGCCAAAAAGCGCACCGAGCGCATGCGCGAAAAAGAGGCCGCGGCCAAGCGCGGCGACAAGGCGGCGCTGGCGCAGCTTCGCAGCGAAGGTCGCGCGAGCCAGACAAAGCAGATCGACCCGCTGTCCGAGGACGACCCTTCGGGCTCGCAGGTGAGCCATACCATTACGAAGACCGCCATGGCCGTAGTTATCGGCATTCTGGTGTTGATCGTGGGCATGCAGATTGGCTACGGCGTGATGCGCCGCCTGAACACCGCCAACCTGTCCGAGAGCGTTTCGGTCGATACCGTTTCTACAGCACTCAAGGGTGGACTCGAGTGGGGCAACGGCTTTACGCAGTTCCCGCTCGACTTTAGTGTCGACGAGGCAGACGAGCGCACGGGTACGGTAGAGGTGACGGTGTTGGACACATCGTCTGCCAACGAGCTCGAGCTGCTGTCTAACGGGCAGATTCAGGCTGCGGCACTTGCGACCAACGCGTTGCTCAACGATAAGATCGACCGCGTGGTGTATAACGTGCACGCCTATATCGACGAGGACAGCAAGATCCAGCACGACTCTTTCTTTGGCATGTTTCCCGCACAGGGCCATCAGAGCGCCATTCTGACGTTCGTGTGGACCAAGAGCTCGTCAAATGCCACGAGTATCGACTGGAAGATGCGTATCGTGAGCATGGACGACACGATTGCCGAGCGCATCCAAAAGCAGGTGAACTCGGTGTCGTCACTGATTGAGGACCCGGCGGTAAGCCAGACCAAGATTACGGAAGAAAAGGCCGAGCGCGACTTGGAACATCGCCTGCACGGTCGCGAGATCTTCCGCGGTGGCAAGCCCGACCGCACACCGTCCGATCTGCTTGAGCAGGATAAATAAGACGTCATCATCCCGCGTGAGCCAAGCGCCCGCGCGGGATGATTTTTCTGGGACGGGGATTAAATAATCATTATGCATAGAAAGTCATAATTATCATTTCGTAAACATTTCGATGAAATTAACGCCATGAGGCATGCTTGCGGTTACAATACCGCGAGGCCTAACTACACACCTTTAAGCCGGTCCTGTGAGACCGGGAAGGAGAATTATGGCGAACAACCATACCGCGGGCGCTGCCGCCCGCACCTTCGCGCCCAGCGAGCTTTGCCAGCGTATGCTGGCCAAAACCAGCAAGGGCACCTGCGGTCCCTGCATCCTGTATCTTGAGGATGGGACCATTTTTTATGGACGTGCATGCGGCGCCGCGGGCACCGCGACCGGCGAAGTCTGCTTCAACACCTCGCTCGAGGGCTACTTTGAGGTCATGACCGACCCGAGTTATGCCGGCCAAATCGTAACCATGACCTATCCGCAGATCGGCAACTACGGTATCGACGAGACCGACGTCCAGTCGGCCTTCCCCGGCGACGCCGTGCGCCCTGCGAGCGCTCCGGCTATGCGCGGCATGATCGTTCGCGACATGTGCACCACGCCTTCTAACTGGCGCTCGGCCGTCAGCGTGCCGGAGTACCTGCGCGCCCACGGCATCGTCGCTATCGAGGGCGTCGACACCCGCGCTCTGGTACGCCACCTGCGCGACAATGGTTCCAAGATGGGCATTATCTCGACCGAGATCTTCGACGTCGACGAGCTTGCCGAGCGTCTGGCCGCAGCGCCCACGCTGGTAGGCGAGAACCTGGTCAAGACCGTAAGTTGCCCCGCGCCTCATGAGTTTGTGGCTGCCGACCTGCCTGCCACGCATGACTTTGCGCTTTCGGCTGCCGCTCCTGCCCGTCACAAAGTGGTCGCCTACGACTGCGGTGTGAAGCGCGGCATTCTGGAGGGGCTGGTCCGCGCCGGCTGCGACCTTACCGTCGTGCCGTGGGACACGCCTGCCCAGCAGGTGCTCGACATGAATCCCGACGGCGTCTTTTTGTCCAATGGCCCCGGCGACCCCGACGCCGTGGTGGAGACCTACGAGCAGGTGCAGCAGCTGATCGGCAAGGTGCCGGTCTTTGGTATTTGTCTTGGTCACCAGATGATCAGCCTGGCCTGCGGCGCCCAGATGGAAAAGCTTAAGTTCGGTCACCGCGGTGGCAACCAGCCGGTCATGAACCTGGTAAGCCGTCGCGTGGAGATCACCGCGCAAAACCATGGCTTTGGCCTGCTGTTCCCCAGCTTGGGCAAGCTTGTCCCCGAGCTTTCCGGCGGCGAGACCGAGCATGCGGCCGATGGAGATCTGCGCGTCTGGGTGCGCCGCGGA
>URGY01000205.1 GCA_900547505.1 uncultured Collinsella sp. | reverse complement strand
TACGGCGACCACCGAGATCTACACAAGGCTATTCGTCGGCAGCGTCAGATGTGTAGAAGAGACAGGGGCAAGAGCTTTAAGTCCCACGCGGCGCTCGATAACGCACTGGCAACGAAGGGCTACGGAATCGATCGCGCCCTGGTACTTGCGGAATGCAATCTTCACCGCGATGGTGACGTGCTGTATCTGCCCATCTTTATGGCAGGGCTTTTGGAGCCGTAACGTGCCGCCGGCTCTTCCGGCCCTCCCTTAACCCTCGCTACTCATCATCCCCGTCGTTGGGGTCGCCCTTGAGGGTGTTGATGTCCAGGTACTGGTTTTCGTCCTCTTTTTGCTGGGTCTCCGACTCCGCTTGGGTGGGGCCGCGGAACAGCTGGAATCCCTCAAACGCAATGACGCCGAGCAGGGCAATGATAATGGCGATAAAGGCAACCTTGACTGCCTGCGGAAATTCCGAGAAACGCAGCTCCTTTTCCTCGGCGTAATAATCGGCGAAGCGCTCTTCGCCCGTGCTTTTGGTATACGCCGGCGCGGACGCGGCCTCCGGGTCATATTCCGGTGCGGGCGTGGCGGCGTACGGATCGTTGAGATAATCGCTTGATGCGGTGCCATAACCCTCGGTCTCGATGCGACCATTGCCAGCATAGTCATCGGAATAATCGGAATATGCTGCACCGCCCTCATAGTCCACGGCGCTCGTGTTGGTGGCAAAAAGCGGGTTAACTGGAACGTCGAGCGCCGGCATGCCGGTAGAGGTCTCATCCAGATCGGCTGTGGCCCAGGAATCGTAGGCAACCTGATGGGCAACGGGCTCGTCGAGCCTTGCGATCGGAGGCTTGCGTGCCGCAGGAACAGGCAACTGCTGGGCGCTGTACATAACGGTGCTGTCGGCCGATTTGCCCTGCGTCGCTGCAGCGAGAAATGCCGCGGTCTCGGACGGGTCGCTTGCGGGGCGGGGAGCGGTCGTGGGCGCCGAAGTGGGTGCGGGCGTAGGCGCGGGCGTCGAAACAGGCGACTGCGCAGGAGTCGGCGCAGGTGCGGACTTAGGCGCAAGTGCGGGATTGGGGGTTGACGGGCGAGCCCCGCCGCCCATGAGTTCGTCGGTGGTCCACGGGCGATCATCCATCACGTCGTCAAGGCTCAGCGAAAACAGGTCGTTTTCACTCTCATCGAACATGTGGTGCACATGTCCACCAATTGCCGGAATCAATCCGCGACCGGTGCATGATGCCTTGCTCAACGCCATTCTGTCCCATCCTTTCGAAATACTAATGTCATCGATTATATGGAACTTCCCAAGCGGCTCGGTCTTGGATTCGTGCTTTCCAGAACTCGCGCCCAAAAGGGGAGGGGCAATCCAGGCGAGTGCCTACTTGTCGCCGGCCGCCGCCTTGGCCTCATTGAGGTAGCTATAGAAGCTGTACTTGGAGATGCCAAAGAACTCGCAGGCGCGCTCGCTCGACTTGGAAATGAGGAAGGCACCGCGACGGTCGAGATAGCCAATGGCACGAATGCGCTCGTCTTTGGTCATGAGTGCCGCGGGCTTGCCCACAAACTGCTCGCACTCGTGCAGCAGGTCCTCGAGCAGGTCGCCGATGTTCTTGGTGATGGGCTCGGGCTCGGTATAGCCCGTGCCGCCGGTGCCGGTAAAGGCGTCGAGCGAACGCTCAAAAGCCTTCATAAGCGTAATGTCAAAGTTGATGCCCAAAATGCCGACGGGCTTGCCCTCGTCGTTGCGGATAAAGATGGTCGAGGACTTGAGCAGCTTGCCATCGGTGGTTTTGGTGAGGTATGGCTCGCGGTCGTGCACGTCGGTGGTGCCCTCGTGCATGGACTCAAACACAATATGGCTGGGGCCGTCACCCAGTTTGCGCCCGCTGACGTGGCCGTTTTCGATCACTACGATGGAGTGGTCCACGTCCTCGGTCTCCAGATCGTGGACGACGACTTCGCAGTTGGGGCCAAATTGGAGCGCCAGGCCGTGTGCGAGGCGCTTGTAAAACTCAATCTGTGCGGGGGTCATGGGTGCCTTCCTAAAAATTAGTTTGGGCACACTTTGCCATAAACCACACTTGACCGCAAACAAATCCATCAACAAGGCAATTCATGACCGTTCGGCGGCGAAAAAGTACCGATTACGGCAACAAACAATTTGTTAGGTTTTCCAATCAAAAAGTGTGATAGAACAGTGCTAACAAACTTTTTGTTTGGCATCCACATAAAAGTTCAGTCGCATGAATGGGAATGGGCTGAAACGCGTATGCGGGGGCCGGCAAGAGAGGACTTAAGGAGTTCACCGTATGGCCGATAAGATCCAGTGGGCGGGCAACACGATGCCCAAGAGCGATGATAAGCACTTGGGAATCATGAGCCTCGACCACGTGAAGAAGGCCCGTGCCTTCCACCAGTCGTTCCCCCAGTACACCGTCACTCCGCTTGCCCGCCTGGATGGCCAGGCCGCGCGCCTGGGCCTGTCCAACCTGTGCGTTAAGGACGAGAGCTATCGCTTTGGCCTCAACGCCTTTAAGGTCCTGGGCGGCTCGTTTGCCATGGCCAACTACATTGCCGACGAGACCGGCAAGGACGTTGCCGAGTGCACCTTCGATTACCTGACCTCCGATCAGCTTGCCAAGGACTTTGGCCAGGCTACATTCTTTACCGCTACCGACGGCAACCATGGTCGTGGCGTGGCATGGGCTGCCAACAAGCTGGGCCAGAAGGCCGTCGTGCACATGCCCAAGGGTTCTACCAAGCCCCGCTTCGATAACATCGCCGCCGAGGGCGCCACGGTGACCATCGAAGAGGTCAACTACGACGAGTGCGTGCGCATGGCCGCCGCCGAGGCCGATGCCTGCGAGCGCGGCGTCATCGTTCAGGACACCGCTTGGGAGGGCTACGAGAAGATTCCGTCCTGGATCATGGAGGGTTACGGCACCATGGCTTCTGAGGCTGCCGAGCAGCTGCGCGAGATGGCCATCAACCGCCCGACGCACGTGTTTGTCCAGGCTGGCGTGGGTTCGCTCGCCGGCGCCGTGGTGGGCTATTTCACCAACCTGTATCCCGATAACCCGCCCACCTTCGTCGTGGTTGAGTGCGCACCTGCCGCCTGCCTGTACAAGGGCGCTGCCGCCGGCGACGGCGATCCGCGCATCGTGGACGGTGACATGCCCTCCATCATGGCCGGCCTGTGCTGCGGCGAGCCCAACATCCTGGGCTGGGATATCCTGCGCAACCACACCACCGCCTTCGTGTCCTGCCCCGACTGGGTCACCGCTCGCGGCATGCGCACCTGTCTCTTATACACATCTCCGAGCCCACGAGACTACGCTG
>URGY01000204.1 GCA_900547505.1 uncultured Collinsella sp. | reverse complement strand
GCAGCGTAGTCTCGTGGGCTCGGAGATGTGTATAAGAGACAGGGCCAAGCGCCCCAACCTGCGCGTGCTGGCCACCGGCGGCGTGGACCACGGCGCCCAGGTGGAGCTGCGCTCCATCGACGGCGGCATGCTGGTGCAGGAAGTCGACCACGTGACCGAGGATCCCGCGACCTTTACGTTCCCCACCGACCGCAAGCCCACCGACGCCGAGATGGCCGAGCTCGAGTTTGCCTGGAAGGTCTGCAAGGGCGTTAAGTCCAACGCCATCTTGGTTTCCAAGGGCAAGGCCGGCATTGGCATGGGCCCGGGTCAGCCTAACCGCGTTGACTCTGCGCTGCTTGCCTGCGAGCGCGCCGAGGACTTCTGCGAGCGCGAGGGCGTGGAGAAGGGCGGCTTTGCCTGCGCAAGTGACGCATTCTTCCCGTTCCGCGACAACGTCGACGTGCTTGCTGCGCACGGCGTGACCTGCATCATTCAGCCCGGCGGCTCCAAGCGCGACGACGAGAGCATCCAGGCTTGCAACGAGCACAATATTGCTATGGTGTTTACGGGCGCTCGTCACTTCCGCCACTAAGTTCCGCCTTGGGACAAAATAATCTCTGCAAAAGACGGTCGCTCCGTTTGGAGGGCCGTCTTTTTGGTATAAGAGGACGGAATGACTAACACGAAAGGTATGACCATGCCCCAGATTGATGATGCCGAGCTGTTTGGCAATGCCGAGGATCAGCGTGCGTACGAGGACTTTTGCGCCAATCAGGAGGCGGTCGAGAAGTTTACGCTCGACAAGCCCGCGCTTGTCTGCCGTTGGCGCATGTCCAACAAAAAGGTACCCATGCTCAACCGCCACATTCGCGCACTGTCCGAGCGCTTGGTGCAGGGCGAGCCGCTTACCCATAACATGCTCAGCTGGGCCAAGCAGCACGTTGAGTGGTCGCTTGCCGAGGGCGATTACACCGCACGCGACGGCGTGCTCATGCTGGTGATCGACGTCAACGGCAACGCCGCCATGACGGTGGGGGAGTACGAGCCGCTAGCCGATACGTCGGCCAAGGCGCTACGTGCCCGCTCCGCCGAGGCCCGCTCCGAGGCCGACGAAACCGGCGTGGCGCCCGAGCTACTCGCCGCCGTCAACGACGGTGAGCTTGCCTTTGTGGCGCCGGCAGACGAGTGCCTGTGCGGCACGGCGACGCTCATTGAGCAGCTGGCCCAGACAAAGGGCATCCCGGTCACGCGTGTGGACATTCCCGCACAACTCAAGGGCGCGCTGTTCCTGGTGAGTGACGAGCACGGTGTGGTTCCCGCAACCGAGACGGACGCCGCCGAGTCCGACGCCGCCACGGTCGCCTTCTTCGCCGACGGCTACGAAAAGCTCCGCGCCCGCCGCTAAATGATTTTTCTGGGACGGGGATTTAATAATCATTTTGGTCCCCGTCACCGCTGCGAGTGCGAGGCGGACAAAACGCCCCCGCTCGCGAACAGTTCTGTCACCTTGGCACCGCTCGTGGTGCATACCTGCAGGTTCGCAGCCATAATGGTGGCAAGACAACCAAGAGGGGAGCGGAATCCATGGCGCTGATCTATATCGTTGAGGACGACGAGCCCATTCGTCGCGAGCTTGCCGATATCCTTGCCCGCGCCGGTTTTGAGGTTGAGGCCTGCGAATCGTTTGAGCATGTCTCGCGCGATATTCTCGCCGCCGCGCCCGACCTGGTGCTGCTCGACCTCACGCTTCCTGTCAAAGATGGCCAGCACATCTGCCACGAGGTTCGCCGCGAATCCGAGGTCCCCATCATCGTCCTCACGTCGCGCACGACCGAGATCGACGAGGTCATGGCCATGACGCTCGGCGCGGATGACTTTGTTCCCAAGCCCTACAGCGCCCGTGTGCTCGTGGCGCGCATCAATGCCTTGCTGCGTCGCACCTCGGCGGCAGGCGAGCGCAGCACGCTCGTCCACAAGGGACTGGAGCTTGACCTCGCCCGCTCCATGGTCACCAATACGCAAACCGGCACTAGTACCGAGCTCACCAAAAACGAGCTGCGTATCCTCTCGCTGCTTCTGAGCCGTGCGGGCAAGATCGTTTCGCGCTCGGCCATCATGCAGGACTTGTGGGACTCCGACGCCTTCGTGGACGACAACACGCTTACCGTCAACATCAACCGCCTGCGCACCACGCTCGAAAAAATCGGGATCAAGGGGTATTTGACGACGCACCGCGGCCAAGGCTATTCGGTCTAGGGGCCGGCTATGTCGTTTGGCAAGTTCTTTAAAGATGCGCTGCTTCCCGTCGCCGTGTGGACCTGCGGCGTGCTACTGAGCTGCTTTGTGCTGACGGTCGCCGGCGCACCCGTTTCTATCGTGGTCGTGGCGGTCGGCGTGTCCTTTATCTTTGGTATGCTCGGCATCGTGATCGAGTACGCTTGCCGTCGCCGTTTTCTGCGTCAGTTGGAGCGCGCGGCAGAGGAGCTCGAGAGTCCCGCATGGGTGCAGGAGATGGTGCAATGTCCGACCTATGCCGAGGGCGAGCTCGAGTACGAGGTCTTGCGCCGGGTGGGCAAAGCTGCCTGCGACGAGGTTGCCGAAGGCCGCCGTCAGACCGATGATTATCGTGACTATATCGAGAGCTGGGTCCACGAGGCCAAGCTGCCGCTGGCGGCGGCCCATCTGATTTTGGAAAACCTGGACGGCAGCGAAGGCGACCTGTCGCGCGTGGATGACCTAGGCCGTGAGCTGGCTCGCGTGGAGCGCTATATCGACCAGGCGCTGTACTACGCGCGCTCGGAAGTCGTGGAGCGCGACTACCTGATTCGCCGCTGGGATCTCAAGACCTTGGTGACGGGCGCGATTAAGGCCAACGCGCGCGAGCTCATCGCGGCGCACGTGGCTCCGGTGTGCGAAAACCTCGACTTCGAGGTCTTTACCGACGAGAAGTGGCTCGAGTTTATTCTGGGCCAGCTCATTCAGAACAGCATTAAATACGCGCGTGAGGACGGCGCGAAGATCACGTTTTCGGGCGCGTTGCTGGACGAGGGCCTGGCGAGTGAGCGCATTGAGCTCACCGTTGCCGACAATGGCTGCGGCGTGTGTGCGGCAGACCTGCCACGCGTGTTCGAGAAGGGCTTTACCGGCGACAACGGCCGCGCCACCAAGCGCGCAACAGGCATCGGCCTCTACCTGGTGGCGCGTCTGTGCTCCAAGATGGGCATCGACGTCACCGCATCGTCCGAGCCCAGCGAAGGCTTCGTCGTAACATTCGCCTTCTCAACCAACAAGTTCCAATATTTGAGGCTTCGGTAGTTTGTGTGACAAGGGGCTAGCCTAGGCAGCAACGCTC
>URGY01000203.1 GCA_900547505.1 uncultured Collinsella sp. | reverse complement strand
CGAGATGCAGCGTAGTCTCGTGGGCTCGGAGATGTGTATAAGAGACAGCTATAACGGCGAGAAATACGAGCTTGCCCAGGAAGTTGCCGCTGGCGGCATCTGCGCCGTGACGGGTCTTGCGCACGTTCGCCCAGGGGACGCCCTGGGCGCGGAGCCCGCGGGCGATGCGCCCGTCATTGCGCCGGTCCTCACCTATACGGTGCTGCCGAACGAGCACGATGTCCATACGGTGTTCAAGGCACTGACTGAGTTGGCGGACGAGGATCCCATGCTCGGCGTAAGCTGGAATACGCATCTTGAGCAGATTCATTTGCAGTTGATGGGCGCCGTGCAACTCGAGGTCGTACAGCGGGTGTTGGCAGATCGCTTTGGCCTTTCGGTTGCGTTTGAGTCTGGCGGCATTCTCTATAAGGAGACTATTTCGCAGCCGGTCGAGGGCGTGGGCCACTTTGAGCCGCTGCGCCACTATGCCGAGGTGCATCTACGCCTGGAGCCGTTGCCAGCGGGTTCGGGCGTGCAGTTTGGTACCGTGACCTCGACCGACGAGCTCGATCTTAACTGGCAGCGTTTGGCACTCACCAACGCCATGGAGCGCGATCACCTGGGCGTGCTGACCGGCTCGCCCATCACCGATGTGCGCATTATGCTCACGGGCGGCCGTGCGCATGCCAAACATACCGAGGGCGGCGATTTTCGCCAGGCCACGTACCGCGCGATTCGCCAGGGTTTGATGCAGGCGCGCGAGGCCGGCGCGGCGGTGCTGTTGGAGCCGTGGTATCGCTTTGAGCTCGAGGTGCCGGGGGAGTGCGTGGGTCGGGCGCTCTCGGATGCCACGCGCATGGGTGCCGAGTACGAGCCGCCGACGATGACAGGCGACCGGGCGAAGCTTGTGGGTCGTGTACCGGCATCAGAGGTGCAGGATTACGCGCTGGAGGTGGCTGCCTACACGAGTGGTCGTGGGCATCTGTACCTGGAGTTCGCCGGCTATGCGGCATGCCATGATGCCGAGCGCGTAATCGAGACGGCCGCCTATGAGCCCGAGGCCGATCTGCCCAACACGCCCGATTCGGTCTTTTGCTCTCACGGCGCCGGTTACACGGTCAAATGGTACGACGTACCCGCCGCGGCGCACGTAAAGATCGATCCCGCTACCTTTCGCCCCTGGCGAGCGGCAGACGCAGAGTTCTTCGGCCATAGGTGACAAAGGGACAGTTCCTTTGTCACCTGCTGTTGGTATAACTCGGTATAAGTTGGTATAACTATAGGCAGCGTTTGCCAATCCGAGGAGGCCGACATGAATCCAAATCCCTTTAAGCCAACGGCAGGTAAGCGGCCCCCGATGCTCATCGGTCGCGAGTCGGTCATCGAAGATTTTGAGGAAGGGCTCGATAACGGCGCCGGAGCGCCGGGCAGGCTCATGCTCATTACGGGAAACCGCGGCTGTGGCAAGACGGTTCTCTTGCGGGAACTGCAACGTCTAGCCAATGAGCGCGGATGGGCGGTTGTCTCCGATTCCGCTTCGCTTGGCTTATGCGATCGTTTGGCCGACGCGCTTCGCTCGAATAAACCCGTTGTGACGTCAATGGAGCTCGGTCCGTCGTTTGGCCGAATGTCGGTCGAGGCGGCGCGAGCAAAGGGCGAGACGTTGCGAGGGCTGGTCAACGAGCGCCTTAAGAAGCTCGGTCCAGGCAAGGGCATACTGTTTGCGATTGACGAGGCGCAATCGGCGTCTATCGAGGAACTGGCGGCTCTTGCCGTTCTCTATCAGCAGGTGCTTGGAGACCAGGACGCCACGGGCTTGTCCGATAGCGACCAGCGCGGTCTTGCGCTGGTGTTCGCCGGCTTACCCAGTATAGTTGACGATCTGCTCGAAGAGCCGAGCGTGACGTTTTTGCGGCGTGCCCAGCAGCGTACGCTGGGGGCGATATCTTTGCCCAAGGTGCGCGATTCATATATCCAGACGGTCAAAGACGCTGGTCTTTACGTTGACGCAGAGACGGCGGACCTTGCGGCACACAAGAGCATGGGGCATCCCTATATGGTTCAGCTGGTGGGCTATTACATGTGGCGCTCTGCTGTCCGACGTGGCTCACAGGTCATCGAAAGGCGCGATGTCGAGGATGGCCATGCGGATGCCGTCTCCGAGTTCTATGAAGCGGTTGACGCGCCCCTGTATTACGGGCTGCGCAGTCCACAGCGCCTTTTTATCGAGGCCATGGCGGTTGACGAGGGCAAGCCGACGCGCATGGCGGATATCATTGAGCGCTGCGATCGTACCCAGAGCTGGGCGAGTAAATATCGCGCAAGCCTGATTCGCGAGCGCGTCATCGAGGCTGCCGGATACGGCCTCGTCCGATTTACCGTGCCCATGCTGGGCGCGTATATTCGCGACCGCATTTTATGGCATGAGTGATGTGACAAAGGGGCTGTCCCTTTGCCACATCGATATTTGAGAGGCTAAATAATGGCGATTCATACTGAGCGTTTGACGCTTCGTCCGTGGCGCGAGGCGGATGCGGCGAGCTTGTTTGCATATGCGAGCGACCCGGACGTGGGGCCGGCTGCGGGCTGGCCACCCCATCGAAGCATTGAGGAGAGCAGGGAGATCATTCGGACAGTCTTTGCGGCACCCCATACCTTTGCCGTTTGCCTGGCAGCGACAGACGAGCCCGTGGGCAGCATCGGGCTCATGCCATCTCGCTGCGAGTTAAACCGTCGAGATGACGGTCTCGAACTTGAAGTGGGCTATTGGGTCGCCAAGCCATTTTGGGGCCGAGGCTTTGCTCCCGAAGCAGTACGAGCCATGCAGCGCTATGCGTTCGAAACGCTTGGCTGCAAGGCGCTTTGGTGCGGATACTACGAGGGCAATAACAAGTCGCTACGCGTTCAGCAAAAATGTGGCTTCGTGCCTCATCACGTTGAGCGCGATGTGCCCTGCGAGCTCATGGACGATGTGCGTACCGAGTACTTTACGTATTTGACCCGCGAAGACTGGCGAAGGCAGGCACAGTGCGAGTAACGTGACAAAGGGACAGTTCCTTTGCCACGTTCGGCTAACAGGAAGGGGAGCGATGACGGTGTCGCAGCAACCAAGTGCTATCGAGGTACGTGGCGCACGTGTACACAACCTCAAGGACATCGATATTGATATCCCACTGGGAAAGCTCGTGGGTATTGCTGGCGTGTCGGGCTCGGGCAAGAGTTCGCTGGCGCTGGGAGTTCTTTATGCCGAGGGCTCGCGTCGCTACTTGGAAGCACTCAGCACCTATACTCGACGTCGCCTGACGCAGGCCGAACACGCCCAGGTGGCTGTCTCTTATACACATCTCCGAGCCCACGAGACTACGCTGCATCTCGT
>URGY01000202.1 GCA_900547505.1 uncultured Collinsella sp. | reverse complement strand
ACGAGATGCAGCGTAGTCTCGTGGGCTCGGAGATGTGTATAAGAGACAGATGATCTTGAGCATCGCGGCAAAAGTGTTGTAGTCGGCAGCCGTCGAATCGAAGGACGTGATGCCCCACAGGAACGAGACGGCGGTCAGAACACCACCGGCGACGACGAAGACCAGCATGTGGCTGACGCCATTCATGAGGTGCTTGTAGATGACGTGGCCGATGGACTCCTTCTCCTCGACCTCGTCCTCGACGTCGGCGGCAGCGGCAACCGTGTCGTCGCCCTTGGCGGCGAGCGCGCGGTCGATCAGCTTTCCGGCGGCCTCGACGGACAGGGCCTTGGAAACGCCGACGGAAACCATGGGCTTACCGGCGAAACGCTCAGCCTGGACATCCTTATCGGCTGCGACGACGACGGCCTTGGCACCGGCGATCTCGCTCTTGGTGAGCTCGTTCTCGACACCGACCTGGCCATGAGTCTCGACCTTAATGGTCAGACCTCGCTCGGCGGCTGCCTTCTCCAGCGCCTCCTTCGCCATGAAGGTGTGCGCAATGCCGGTCGGGCAACCGGTCGCGGCGATGATGTCAAACTTAGCCATGTGTCCCTCCTTTTTAAGTTTTGCGCCCGCAGGCGCTCCCCTACACGCGCTTCAATGCGCGTTTTTCCACACTTGAAAGATACCAACCTACCGTCCGCGTGAGAAGAGACAAGGTGCAATTCTCCGGTGAAAGGTTCTTTCATAACCGTAAACGGTAAGTGAAAGTTTACCATCAACACTTGAAACGGCAAGGTGTATCTTGTAATTGAAAATGCCCGTATACTATGGCATTGAAAAACGAGTCCGATTTTCATGCCAACCAGGAGCCATCCATGACCGATAGCAGCAAGAGCGCGCTCTCCCTTATTAGCACGCACAAAGGGTACAGCGATTCCGAGCAGCGCATTGTCGACTATATATTGGAGCACCAGTCCGAGGCGCCGCGCCTGACGGCCGCTCAGCTCTCACGAGCCGCTGCCACGTCCGAGGCGACGGTTTCGCGCTTTTGCCGCAAGCTGGGCTTTGGCAGCTTCCGCAGCTTTCAGTTTTCGTTGGCGCGCGACTTAGAGAGTCAGCGCAACGAGGGCCTGACCGACGAGGTCTCGCTCGACAACATGGAGCAGAGCCTTAAAAATATCCTCGCCGCCAAGGTGAGTGAGCTTAATGCGACCATCGACTGCATTGATCACGACACGTTGGCCGCTGTTGTGCACGCGCTTAAGAATGCCGGCGTTATTGAGTTCGCCGCCGTGGGCAATACGAACGCGGTCGCGCTCGATGCGACATTTAAGTTTTCACAGCTGGGCCTGCGCTGCATGGCGAGCACCATCAGCGAGACATCAATCGGCTTTGCGCTCACGTTACGCCCCGGCGACGTTATCGTGCTGATCTCGAACTCTGGCAAGTCGCGTCGACTGAACCGCATGGCAAAAGCAGCTCGCGATTGCGGCGCCACTGTAGTCGTCATCAGCAGCGATAGCAAGTCTCCACTTGCGCGCCTAGCCGACTACACCTTTAATACCGTCAATCACGAGGCACTGCTGACAACGGGCGACTTCGCGTTCTCCAAGATGAGCGCCACGATGATCATAGAGGTCATCTACAACTTCCTGCTGCCCGAAATCGAGGACGCGCGCGAGCACATCAGCTACTACGAGGAGCTCATCCAGCCGGATAAGGTCGTGGAGTAGACATTTTAGGGAGCCGATAAACGCCACTCGCCACGAAACCGGCCTATCTACTACGTTTTATCCGTATGGCCCAACCACATACTGAAAATAGAGAAAACCGCAGGCGCTCTACCTGCGGTTTTCTTTTTGCAATTCTTGACGTGGTTCCCGATGGCCTATTAAACGTAGTAGATGGGCCGGTTTCGTGGCGGACAGGTCGGACATGCATGTGGCGGCACGGCCTAAGCACGCGCTTCTTCCAGCATCTGCCTGGCGTGCGCTAGGCTTGCCTCCGATAAATCGCCGCTCAGCATACGGGCGATCTCTGCGGTACGGGCATCGCCGGTCACCTCGTCCAGATGCGTTTGGGGAACGTCGCCGGGCTCTTTACTGACCACGTAATGCTTGTCGGCCATGACGGCGACCTGCGCCAGGTGGGTTACGACAATGACCTGATGCGTGGCGGCAAGATCGGCCAGTATCTCATCGGCGGTCATGATGGTGGTGATGATCTGGGTCTCGGTCGGCTGTCCTACCGCCTCTGCCAGCTCGCTCTCTTTCCATTGGGCGGTGAGGGAGAGATCGCCGATGGAGCCTTTCGCCACGGTCGCTACCGTATTCCCGTCGGCGTCTTTCCAGCCCTCGAAGGAGAGGTAGGTATTGGCGTGTGTCGGCGTAGGGAGGGTGAGATCGTCCGATACTATGGTATATTGGGTGGGGCTGCCCTGCGGGAGGGTGCCGCCGGCCGGATCGTAGGCGATCGTGTAGCGGATAAGCTCGGCCTCGGCGGTAACCGTCACCGGCTGGGCGGGCATCGTGAAGCTACGCTGTGCGGTGTAGCCCTTGTCGTTCGGTGCCAGGGTCTCCGCTGTCGTAGCGTTGCCGTTGTAGGTGATGGAGCCTTCCGTCAGTCGGTAGCCTTCCTGCGGGGCGAAGAAGAGGTCTACCTTGGTCCCGTTGTAGACGGTCTGGCCGGAGGATACGGCGGTGTACGTGCCGGCAGCGTTCATGATCATTACGTCCAGCGTCGCTCCCTCGGCGGGTTGCTGGATGGTGAGGAGGTATGGGAAGACTGGGTCGGAAGGTTGCGCCTTCGTGCTCGTCTCCGGGGCTTGCGCCATCGCCGGCTGCGCCAGCAGGACGAGCGTAGCGGCTAGCAAGGATAGGATATATCTGAATGTTCTCATATTTGTATCTGTTTTAGTGTATATAATATAATGTATGCTCTACAGGACGACCTTGATCGTTGTACCGCCTTGGCGGACGAGATAGATGCCGGAAGGAAGGGCGATCGTCGTCTCGCCGCGCAAGAGCGGCAGGTAGCACTTCAAGGTCCCGCTGACGTGGTATACGGCAACTTTCTCGGCATGGTCGGCGCTGAGGTGCAAACGTCCGTCGGCGGTCCATGCGCGGAAGCTGTTGTCCGCCGGGGTCTCGGCCAGCTCCGTACCCGTGACGATACCGTCCAGGCGGAGGCTCTTCAGCAGGGCTTGGGTGGCGGCATTGGCCACGACATAGCTCTCAAAGGGTCGCAGGGTAACCCGGTCCTTCAGCTCGAAGCGGCTGCCGTCGTCGCTGAGGACGTATATGTTTCGCATCTCCACATTGTACGAGGCCCGATTGCCCTTGAAGAGGAACACGCCCGTGTTGAGCGGCTCGGCGG
>URGY01000201.1 GCA_900547505.1 uncultured Collinsella sp. | reverse complement strand
CGAAGAGCGTTGCTGCCTAGGCTAGCCCCTTGTCACACAAACTACCGAAGCCTCATTTTTCTTGAACTGGAACGATGGATAGAACAAGCAAGAATGAAGAACGCCATCATTGATGAGCATAAGTGTAATGAGAAGCCTGCCCAGGCGACCGTTTCCGTCTAGGAATGGATGGGCAGTTTCAAATTGGTAATGGACGAGCGCCGCCCGCACAATCGGATCCATTTCGACTTGAGGCTCATTGATAAAGCGTTCGAGGTCCTGAAGCGTGTTGCTCAAATCTTCAATGTTTGGAGGGACAAACGATGCGGTTGCAATGGTGCAACCTGAGGGGCCAATCCAGTTTTGTGAGGAGCGCAGCTCGCCAGGATTTTTCTCCGTTCCGCGCACTCCGTCCAGCAGGACCGCATGAACTTGCCTAAGAAGTCTCGTGCACAAGGGCATCTTTTTGAGCAGTTCTACGCCGCGGTCGACAGCACGGACGTAATTCACGACGTCTGCGACATCTTTATGATGGAGTTGTGTTTGCGATGGACTAAGTAGGTCGTCAAACGTGCACTGGGTTCCCTCAATTTGCGAAGAAAGGAGTGCTTCTTTGCGCACGTACATTGTCAGATACATGTCGGCGTTGGGAACAAAGTAGAGCATGCCTTCAAGCTCTCCAAGCTTTCGTGAGCATGCGGAAAGCGTGCGATAGGTTTCCTCGGTGAGGTTTAGCTGCCTCAATGATTGCAAGGGCGTTGGAAAAAACGAATAGTAAGCCAATTTCCCCGATAGATTATTGCGGAGCGTTCCCTGGCCGTTCTCCTCGATTTGCATCGCGCCCTCCATATCTTTAGTGCCGGAAACTCGTTATTAGGCTAATCATATCAATTCTAATAACGAGTTTAAGGATTAAATAGTTATTAGAATTGATGTAAACAATCTAATGATGAGAAGTCGTTATTACTTGACCATGGAGCTCGGCTTGGTACAAGGGGGTCATCCAAAATGAACGTGGATAATCTCCCGTTTTTGGCTCGGTGACGGCCTCAAAGTCAAAGTGGGAGATTATCCACGCTCGTTAGTTAAGCGTCCGAAAATCCACACTCGCCAAACCTACCAAAAAGGGACGGTTTTATTTTGGCGCGTTTCGGTCGGTATCAGGAAGTGTCAGGGACGGGGCGGCGGCAGGACTCGAGAGCGAAAAGAAGTATCGGGTTTGGCGCGCCCGCTTCTGCCCGTCCCGCGCGTGGGCGATACTCGGCTTATCGAACCGCGATGCAAAGGAGATGCTCATCCTACGAGCACTACCGAGAAGGGCTCGCGATTCGAGTCCCCACCTTAGTATTCGAACCATTTGGCACTATAATCACCATTAGGCATGCGCAAAACGTTGCGCTTAATCAAGAGGAGAAAACGTATGGGTCTGTTTGACATGTTTAAGAAGAAGGCTGAGCCCGCGGCTGCCGCTGCTCCGGCCTCCATCTCTGCTTCTGCCGGCGCCGACGTGCTGTGCTCGCCCGTCAAGGGCAAGGTCATCAAGATGGCCGACGTGCCCGATCCCGTCTTTGGTGGCGAGGTTCTGGGCAAGGGCTGCGCCGTGTGGCCCGAGGACGACCTGGTCTACGCTCCCTGCGACGGCAAGGTGACCGTCACCATGGGTCACGCCGTGGGCCTGCAGTCCGATAGCGGCATCGAGGTTCTGGTGCACGTTGGCGTCGATACCGTCAACATGAACGGTGATGGCTTCGAGGGCTTCGTCAAGGCCGACGACGTTGTGAAGGCTGGCCAGCCCATACTCAAGATCGACCGCGCCAAGATCGCCGCTGCCGGTTACAAGGACTGCGTCGTGGTGGCCGTGTCCAACACCGCCGAGTTTGCCGATGTCGAACTCGCCGTCGAGGCCGACTCCGCTGTCGCCGCCGGTGATGCCATCGTTAAGGTCGTCCGCAAGTAAACTGCGGCGTCCAAAGGATATGCAAGGGTGGTCGGGTTTTCCGGCCACCTTTTTTATTGCATCGCGGGGAAGCGTTTTATTGCACGTTGGGCGGGCTTGCAAACCGTTCGGACGCTAAAACGAACCGACCGCGCCTTCGCGTTGCCGAGGGTGTTCATAAGTGGATAGTATGGGCTTACTTATTACAACGTGTGCCGCGTCCGGGAAGCGCGGTGCCGCTCATTGGGAGGAACAACATGAAAAAGAAGCTGCTGCTTGCGCCCCTCATGGCCGTCTTGGTTGCATGCGTGGTCGTACTTTCCGGCTGTGGAGGTCCTTCGGTTGAGGAGCTCATCACCGAGGATCTTACGACACAGTTTGACGAGGTCAAGAACGGTGGCGACGACTTCCTCTCTGGTCTGGAGGAGGCTTCGGGCGACGAGTTCGAGCAGCTGGGTATCGATCCCAAGGAGTACGCCAAGACCTATCTCGAGGGCTTTGACTACAAGATCGGCGACGTGACGGTCGACGAGGACAAGGGTGTCGCGACCGCCGAGGTCTCCATCACCTGCAAGTCCATGAACAAGATCGTCGAGGACTTTTCCACCCAGTATCAGGAGAAGGTCGCCGCGCTTGATACGGTTCCTTCCGATGACGAGCTGTACAAGATGGCCGGTCAGGTTATGGTCGATGTGACCAAGGCCACCGAGCCCAGGAAGACCACGGTTATCTTCAAGTACACCTGCAACGACGACGGCGAGTGGTCTGCCGACGACTCCGTCAACTCCGAGATGATGGATGCAATGCTGAGCTAGGGGGTTACGCGGTTCTACGAACCGCGTAACCAGTTGACGCTGCGCGCCGCCCAGGACGACAATTTGTCATTCAAAAGGCGAGGCATGACCAGAAGGTCTATGCCTCGCCTTTTTCATGCCAACTTGTTCGTCCTGGGCGGCGCTCGCTGTCCGTCCTCTACCTGCGGCGTTGCCATGGTGGTCATTGGGGCGGCAGCTGGGGACGTTCCTTTTCTGCCGGCAGTTGGGGACATTCCTTGTGCCAGCGTTGCATCGAGTGCTTGGGAAACCGCGACCCGGTTTTTGGCCGAATAGTAGGTCGCGGT
The DNA here is from genome assembly GCA_900547505.1 of uncultured Collinsella sp. Lineage (GTDB taxonomy): Bacteria > Actinomycetota > Coriobacteriia > Coriobacteriales > Coriobacteriaceae > Collinsella. The sequence continues at coordinate 336 of URGY01000201.1, read as the reverse complement.
TTCCGGATGGGGTGGGTTGCGGAAAGTGCGACCCGGAATATTGCTCTGAAACGGGATGCGGTTTCCCTGATGCGCCTCAAACGGAAAGCGCATCCCATTCCGGAGCTCCAAAACGGGATGCGCTTTCCGCGCGGAAGAATTGCCGCAGCTGCGTTAAGCAGTGTCGCTCGTTACTCGCCCAGCACCAGCGCCGCGAGCTCTGCCTGGGTGTCCACCACGTAGTCGGCGCCGGCGGCTTCCAACTCTGCGCGGCCGCGGAAGCCCCAGCTGACGCCCGCGCTCTTAAGGCCTGTCTCTTATACACATCTCCGAGCCCACGAGACTACGCTGCATCTC
>URGY01000200.1 GCA_900547505.1 uncultured Collinsella sp. | reverse complement strand
CCCTTAAGCTGGCCATTCTAGGAACTATTCCACCGCAACTAATAAATGGTTAGTTCATGCTGCTTTGGTGGCCGGTTCGACCGGTACCGTTACGTGTCACGGTTTCATGGAGCAAGAAGAACCCGGGAACCTGTTTGGTCTCGGTGTATTCCATAAGGATGCCGTCGGCGTTGTAGGTCTGCCCGCGTATAACGGCGAGTGCGTTAAAGTCGTCGAGATCGAGCACGCGCGCATCCTCGGGCGTGGGATGCTCAATCGTTACATCGCGTTTGCCCGTGGCAATCTTAACGCCAAGATCTTCTTCGAGGTAACGATAAATCGAATCGTTGGCAATCTCGGGTGTCAGTTCCGGTACCTGTGAACTTAGGTAATAGGAGTCGTCGGAGCACACGGCGTGTCCGTTTGCGTAACGGATGCGTTTGGCGCGCGTGAGCTCGCAGCCTTCGGGAAACCCGGTAATCCCGGAGAGTGCCTTGCTACAGACGAGGAGCTCAAAAACGGTGGTGACAGTCTTGAGTTCAAAGCCTCGGCTGGCCGCGATTTCCTTAAAGGTCTCGAGTCCGCCGCCACCACGACTCTTCTCGTCACTGATGTTGCGAATGACGCGCATGCCTTTGCCTTGCTGGGGGAGCACGTAACCATCTGCCGCAAGCATCGAGATGGCGCGACGGACCGTCATACGCGAACAGTCAAACAGCTGCGTGAGCTCAGTCTCCGAAGGCAGATAACTCTGATAGGCGTATGTGCCGTCGTCAATCGACTGCTTCACGTTGTCATAAATAGTTTGGAAGATGGCTCGCGCCATGACGGTCTCCTAGAGCTGAGTGCGCGAGCGGTGGATGAGGACCGCTCGCGCAGGTGTCGATCGATTTACTTGCTGGGGTCGATTATATATTTACCCATGGCACGCAGAGCTGGGTCTGACAGGATGGCGCCGAGTTCGTCGAGGGAAGCCACCTTGGCGACCATCGAGGATACGTCGAGCCTGCCAGAGTCGATGAGCTCGAGCGCGCGACGCTGCGTATAAGGGTTGATGTAGGACGAGGTAAGCACAAGCTCCTTCTGGAAGACCTCGAAGGGCTTGACGGTGATTGTCTCATCGGGCTTGGTGAGGCCGAACATCATGACCGTAGCCTTGTGGCCGGCGATCTGGATGGCCTGCTCGATGGTGACGGGCTTGCCAACACACTCGATAACGACATCGACGTTGCCGACGCCCTCCTGCTTCAGGCGGGCCGGGACGTCCTCGTGGATGGAATCAATTGCCAGGTCGGCGCCAAGTTTGAGCGCAACCTCGCGCTTGCCTTCGACAGGCTCGAGTAAGACAACCTTGGTGGCGCCGGCGTTTTTAGCAAGCTGCATCATGAGCAGACCGATCATGCCACCGCCGATAACGACAACTGTGCTGCCGGGCTTGATGTTGCACATATCGATGCCGTGCAGGCAGCAGGCGACGGGTTCGGTCATAGCACCCTGCTCAAAGCTGGTGTGATCGCCCAACTTGTAGACTTGCTGCATATCGACGGAGCAGTACTCGGCAAAGCCGCCGTTAACGGTGGTGCCGTAACCGGTCATATGCTCGCAGTAGTGGTTGATTCCGTCGCGGCAGGGTTCGCAGCAGCCGCAGGGATGGTTTGGGTCGATGCACACGCGATCGCCTGGTTTAAAGCCAGCGACGTCGCTGCCCACGGCCTCGACAACGCCCGCAAACTCATGACCAAGGATCGTGGGCGGGGTAACGTCGGCTGCACCCTTGTCGCCTTCATAGATATGCACGTCGGTACCGCAGACGCCGCAAGCTTTGACGTTGATCAGGACGTCGCGCCTGCCCACGGCCGGCTTTGCCGATTCCTCGACTCTGAGGTCGTGCTTTCCATAGAAGACCGCGCTTTTCATGGTGACTCCTTAACGTGGCGGTGAATGTTGTAATGAAGTATAGGCATGTCTATAGATATAGACAAGCACATCTAGACAAGTAGAAAAGAAATTTAAAATGCAGCCATCAGCTATGTCAGATTTAGCAGGCGAAATACTGGACATATACCGTTTACGGCCAATAATCGACCGTTTACCGACCGTAGTCTTTACGCTAACTTGTCTAGATAAGTCATGTGATAAAACGTAAGTGCAAGAAGTCAGGGAAGCGGGCCCACCCGTCCTATTGCACGAGGTACACGCAAACGGCGCGTCTGCGGTCTCGAGTGAAGCCAAAACCGCAGCGCTCCGAATGAAGAGAGGGGGATTCCCCGTCATGATGCAAAAGATACAACGTTTCGGCGGTGCAATGTACACGCCTGCAATTCTTTTCGCATTTTCCGGAATCGTCGTTGGCCTGGGTACGTTGTTTACCACCGAGGCGATCTTTGGCGAGATGGCCACAGCGGGTCATCTTTGGTTTGATTGCTGGAATGTGCTGCTCCAGGGTGGTTGGACGCTCTTTAACCAGATGCCGTTGCTGTTTTGCGTAGCGTTGCCAATCTCGCTCGCGAACAAGCAGAACGCTCGCTGCTGCATGGAGGCTTTGGCCATCTACCTAACCTTCAACTACTTTGTAAGCACAATCTTGGGGCAGTGGGGCCCTGTCTTTGGGGTCGACTACTCTGTCGAGGCGGGCAGCGGTACTGGTCTTGCCACTATCGCAAGCATCAAAACGCTTGATATGGGCATCATGGGCGCGCTCATTATCTCTGGTATCGCCACGATGCTGCATAACAAGTTCTTCGATACCGAGCTCCCCGAGTGGTTGGGCGTGTTCTCGGGCTCCGTGTTCATCTATATGATCGGTTTCTTCGTTATGGTTCCGGTCGCTCTTATCGCCTGCCTGGTGTGGCCGCATGTTCAGGCTGCTATCTCTGCCTTCCAGGGATTCATCCTTTCCGCCGGTACGTTTGGCGTGGGCGTCTTTGCTTTCTTCGAGCGCGTGCTGATTCCTACAGGCCTGCATCACTTTATCTATACGCCGTTCTATTACGACAACGCGGCGGTCAACGGCGGCATCTTTGCCGCTTGGGCCAACATCCTGCCCCAACTGGCTGCCGATCCGAGCATTGCTCTTAAGGATGCCGCACCCTGGGCTGCCTATACCTGCCCTGGTTGGACTAAGGTCTTCGGCTCGCTTGGCGTCGCCATCGCGTTTTATATGACCGCCAAACCCGAGCGCAAGCAGCGCGTCAAGGCTCTGCTGATCCCGGTCACCCTTACCGCTATGCTTTGCGGTATCACCGAGCCGCTTGACTTTACCTTCCTGTTCATTGCGCCCGGCCTGTTCGTCGTCCACTGCGTGCTCGGAGCGCTCGGCTGCATGGCTCAAAACCTCCTTGGCGTCGTGGGCATCCTGTCTCTTATACACATCTGACGCTGCCGACGAATAGCCTTGTGTAGATC
>URGY01000199.1 GCA_900547505.1 uncultured Collinsella sp. | reverse complement strand
GTCGGCAGCGTCAGATGTGTATAAGAGACAGACGATCACCGATACCGTCGGCTTTATTCAAAAGCTGCCGCATGGTCTGGTCGATGCCTTTAAATCGACACTGTCCGAGGTGTTGGGTGCCGATCTAATTCTCAAAGTCGTAGATGCGTCTGACGAGGACTATGAACGGCAGCTGGAGGCTGTCGACCGCGTGCTTGATGAGATCGGCGCCGGAGAGCGTTTGACGCTTATGGTGTTCAATAAAATCGATCTTCTCGATAGCGTTGATCGATTAAGTTTCCGCCGTCGCTATCCCGAGGCCGTGCTGTTCTCGGCCCAGACGGGCGACGGACTCGACGATCTCGTCGACCGTATTGCTCGTGAGGCGGCCGCCACCGATGTGCTGCTTTCCGCCGACATTCCATATCGCGAAGGTGCCCTCATCACACTTGTCCATGAGCAGGGAACCCTTCTGCATGAGGAATATCTAGAGGACGGAGTTCGCATTGTGGCGAAGTTGCCGGCCCGAATCGCGCCACGTCTAGAGCGTTATCGCACCGAGTAGACGAGCTCCAAAATGCCCAGTATGATGGGCTAATGCAGCAGATAAAAGGGGAGTGCATGACGTCCAAGGCTGGCGAGCGCCGGCAGGGGGTTGGCGTAGGCCCAGCTAGGGACGGTCTTATCGATTCCCTGCGCTATATGTGCGGCGAAGTATCCTGCAAGATACATAAAGATAAATGGGATGATGGGGTAGTAATCACCTGAGATAAACCCAGGGCTCGGAAATCCCAGCCACGCCAGGTAGGGGACAGGGTAGATCGTTTTGGGGATGCTCCAGGTGAGGGCGAACAACACAAGGCATAGGGACATGCCCCATCTCGCCGATATCTTCTTAAGGACGGGATCGGTCAACGCCACGATGCCGGTACATGCGGCCATGCAGTAGATGATGCCAAAATTAACCGAATCGTCGACTGAAACAAGTGTTGTTGCCAACCAGACGACGAGTGCTGCTAAGGCGTATTTGGCGGCACGTTTGATATTGTTGTGCGAAAGGGTGCACATCCAACCCGCGATAAACAAGAATACCCAGCTAATGCTGGCGCGCCAGATGTCTTGAAAGACAGTCTGGGTAAACCATGGCATATCCCAGTCGTACAGGTACGCGAGATCGTAGCAAGCGTGAAAACCTGCCATTGAAATCATCGTAAACCCGCGGACGGTATCAAAGATGGTGATGCGTTTTTGCATTACGAGAACCGGCGCATCAAGCCGACGACTTTGCCCAAAATAACGGGATTCGTTGCATAGATAGGCTCCATGGTGTCATTCTCGGGCTGCAGGCGTACGCGTCCCTGCTCCTTGTAGAACGTCTTGACGGTCGCTGAACCATCAATCATGGCCACGACAATTTCGCCGTTCATGGCACTCTTTTGTTCACGGACGATGATGTAATCGCCATTGAAGATGCCGACATTGATCATTGAGCTCCCATGCACCTCAAGGATAAAGGAACCCTGATCAGTGGCGATTTCGGTCGGGATAGTAAAAGTGTCTTCGATATTCTGTTCGGCCAGAATGGGAATCCCAGCCGCGACGCGACCAACGAGCGGTAGCGAGACCGTTCCGCGAGGTGCGGTGGGCTCGTCAGATTTAGAAATTGAGACAGAGGAACCGTCCTCGTTAAAGAGTTCCAGGGCGCGCGGTTTGGTGGCATCGCGCTTGAGTAGCCCGCGCGCCTCCAGGGCAGATAGATGGGCGTGCACGGTGCTGGGGGAGGAAAGGCCCACGGCAGAAGCCATCTCGCGCACGCTGGGCGGATAACCCTTCTCCTGCTGATATTCCTTGATGAAGTCGTAAATTTGCTGCTGACGCTTGGTAATTTTGCGAGCCATCAGGGCATCCTCTCTACCCATGTCAAACAAATGTTCGAATTTTGCTTGACAGGAACAACTGTTCGAAGATAATAATAACCGAACATTCGTTCTCGCGCTAGACATTTTTGTCCGCGCGGCTTGATAAAACTGTTCTCAGCAAAACACGCGAGAGGAGAACATGATGAACGCAACGAATATGGTCCAGGGAAACCTCGCCCTTAAGCTCGAGACGCCTGCAGAACCCACTTTTACGGTTGTTCAGGGTGGCCGCTCCGGCTTTCAGCCTTTGACCGTACAGCCTGCTCGCAATCAGCAGGCTGTAGTCGCGCCGACCCGCGTTGCCCTCAAGGTTCCGACTATTGTCGCCGTTGCCGTTGCGCTTACGCTCTTCTTTGTCCTCGCTATGTCGGTCTTTAGCGCTCGTCACGCCGCGTATGCCGAGTCCGTTTCCAACGTTACCTACGAGACCATTCGCGTTCAGCCTGGTGATTCTCTTTGGTCGCTTGCCGAGGAATATCCTATCGAAGGCCTTTCCACGCAAGAGACTTCCGACATGATCCGTAACGTCAATCATCTGGAGCATGGTTCGCTCGCCGCCGGTGCGCATCTTAAGGTTCCTGCTCGTTCGTAATCATTATCGCGCTGCGCATGGTACCCTTGTTATCGTTTAAGAGGAGGTACCATGCGCTGTCCCAAATGCGGCAAGGCACATACCCGCGTCGTTGATTCCCGTATGCAGGAGTCAAATAACACCATTAAGCGCCGTCGCGAATGTTGCTCGTGTAACTATCGCTTTACAACGTTTGAGCGATGCGAAGACCCAATCGAGGTCATTAAGTCAGACGGAACCAAGCAGCGGTTCGATCGCAATAAGCTGCTCGTCGGCTTGATGCGCGCCACCATCAAGCGCGATATCGACACTAAGAAGCTCAATGAGATTATCGACGACATCGAGGTCGAGCTGCGCTCTCGCACGCTGACGGCCGTCACGTCGCATGAGTTGGGTGACATGGTGCTCAAGCGCTTGGCAAAGATCGACAAGGTGGCGTACATCCGTTTTGCCTCGGTCTACCGCGATTTCAAAGACGTCGATGAGTTTCTGCAAGAGCTCGACAAGCTAAGGTGATTCCATGTCCAACATTACCGTCAACATAAAGCGTCTCGACCCCACCGTCGAGCTTCCCAAATACGCCCATCCCACCGATGCCGGCTTGGATTTGCGCTCCAACGAGGACTGCGTCCTGAAGCCCTTTGAACGCCGTCTGGTCTCCACTGGGTTGGCCATCGCCCTGCCCGATGGCTACGCCGGCTTCGTCCAGCCCCGCAGCGGTCTCGCCATCAAGCAGGGCCTGTCTATAGTCAACACGCCGGGCCTCATCGACGCCCACTACCGAGGAGAACTCAAAGTCATCCTCATTAACCTAGACCCCACGAACAACATCCAAATCAACAAAGGTGACCGCATAGCCCAACTCGTCATCCAAGAAGTCCCCACGGTTAACCTCATAGAGGTAGACGAACTCTGTCTCTTATACACATCTGACGCTGCC
>URGY01000198.1 GCA_900547505.1 uncultured Collinsella sp. | reverse complement strand
GTGCGACGGTCTTTGGGAGCGGCTTTGACTCGTGCCCGCTCACGACGTTGACGGCGCTCCTCTTGTGTGAGCTGTCCGCTGTGACGCATGTCTTGGGCGCCGGCGGGCAGTGCCGCGGATGCCGCCTCGATGCGCTCGCACGCAAGCACTTCGGCCTCTTGAGGACCCGTGCTCTCGAATCCCCGCTGCTGTGCCTGGGGACCCGAGTTGTAGAAGTGCTCCATGGAGATGCGCCACACGCGACGCGGTTCCTCAAAACGGGGGATAACGCAGTCGCGTCCCGTTCCCTGCGAGAGAAAGGCACCCGTGCGCTCGGGGTCGCCGATGGTGGCCGAAAGGCCAATGCGGCGGGGCTGCACGCCTGCCATGCGCGAGAGGCGCTCGATAAGACAGAGCGTCTGCCCGCCGCGGTCGCCGCGCATGAGCGAATGAACCTCGTCGATAACCACATAGCGCAGGTCGCAAAACATGCGCGGGATCGCCATGTGCTTATGGATCAGGAGCGCCTCGAGCGATTCGGGCGTAATCTGAAGGATGCCGCCCGGCTTTTTGATGAGTTTGGCCTTGTGTGACTGCGAGACATCGCCATGCCAGTGCCAGACGGGGATATCGGCTTCTTCGCATAGGTCGTTGAGGCGGACGAATTGGTCGTTGATGAGCGCCTTGAGGGGGCCGATGTAGAGGGCGCCCACGCTTGCGGGCGGGTTCTCCCAAAACTCGGTCAGGATGGGAAAGAAGGCTGCCTCGGTTTTGCCGGAAGCCGTGGATGCCGTCAGGAGCACATTGTCCTGCGTATTAAAGATGGCATCTGCCGCCGCAACCTGAATGGAGCGCAGGCTCTCCCAATCGTGGGAGTAGATGAAGTCTTGGATAAACGGGGCGTAGCGGTCAAAGGCGTTCACGAGGCCTCCTTTCAAAAGCGAATCTCTCAACGTGGCGAGCAGTGGCTTGCTGCATTACTGCTTCAACGTTCGCCCAGATAAAACATACCAAAATAAACCTGTCCCTTTTTGGCAGGTTAGATGGTGAATTCGGCGAAGTTGCGGTCGCCGTCTGCGGTTCCGGTGTCGCCTGTTGTGGCTGGCGGCGCCAGCGTGACGCCGCCGACGCTTTGCAGCAACTCAGCCACGTTGGCGTCGGGGTTTTGGCACAGGATATCGAGCAGCTCGATAAAGTCACGGATGACCTCACGCGGCGTCAAGTGCGTATCGGCTCCCACGCGGCCAAACTCAATCTTGAGGAAGTCCACCAAGTCGTTCTCGGTAAGCGTGGGCGTCCAGCCAAAGTAGCCGGCGTGAATTTGCATGAGTTTTTCGATCAGCACCAGTAGCTCCTCGTAGGTGAGCGGCTGCAAGCGGATGATGGGCGCGAGCATGTCCTTAAGGTCCTCGCGCGCAAAGCGGCCCTGAGCGAGCCGGCTGCGCAGAGCCTCGTAGGAGAATACGCCGCGACGGCGGTCCTCGATGGAGGTCGGCGTGCCGCCCATGATCATGCCCAAGTACTGCGCTTTGCCCTGGAGCGTGTCGTTGTACATGGTGAGGATTTTCTCGTAGTTGTACTGGCGCGTGATGGCGTTGGGAATCTTGTACAGGTTTACGAGTTCGTCGATGAGCACCAGCATGCCCTTGTAGCCGCTGCAGACCAAAAAGCGTGCGATGAGTTTGACGTAGTCGTACCAGTCGTCATCGCTGATGATGGTCGAGGAGCCCAGCTCGGCGCGCGCCTCGCTCTTGGTTCGGTACTCGCCTCGGATCCACTTGGTCACGCGGCTCATAGCTTCTTCGTCGCCCTCGGATACGGCCGCGCGGTAGCGGCGGAGCATACGGGCGAAGTCGAAGCCGTGGACCATTTCCTCGAGCGGGGCCAGTTGGGCATTGACGGCAGGCTCATCGGCATCGGCACACGAGGCGACCCAGCGATCCAGGATAAGGTTGAGCGCACCGCCCTCGGGGCGCGTTTTAGTCGATATGTTGCGGATGAGCTCACGGTAGGTGGCAAGGCCCTGTCCCTGGCCGCCCTGCAGGCGGCGCTCAGGGGATAGGTCGGCATCGGCGACGACGAATCCCTCACCCATGGCGTGCGTGCGGATGGTCTGGAGCAAAAAGCTCTTGCCGGCTCCGTAGCGACCGACCAGAAAGCGGAAGCTCGCGCCGCCGTCGGCGATGAGACTCAGATCGGTGAGCAGGGCGCGAATCTCGACCTCGCGTCCCACGGTGATATAGGGAAGGCCGATGCGCGGGACCACGCCGCCCTTGAGCGAGTTTAGGATAACGGCAGCGACGCGTTTGGGTATGCGGGGCGCTGCGGATGTGGTATCACTCATGGTCTAGGTATCCTCTCACGTCTGCTTCGTAATCCTCGATAATGTGCGGCCCTGCCGCGCTAAATTCAATTACGGTGTCGCCCACCAGGTCAAAGAGCGCCTCGTTGATGCTGTCGACGAGCATGTCCTCGCTCTGCCCCGATTGCACTACCGCCGATTCCGCCTGTACTGCGTTGTGCTCGAGCAGTGCGCGGAGATAGGCGTCTGCGGCAGGCGTGAGTTCGTTCGTGGCGTCAGCGGGCGCAACAGCTGCGAACGCGGGCGTCGGCGCGAGAAGCGGTGCCACGACACCAAACTGTTCGGTGGATATGGTTGGCTCGTCGGTCTCGTCCTGCCGAATGGGTGCCGCGACCGCCTCGACAATCGCGTCGGCTACGGGCTCGGCTTCCGGTTGCCCTGAGTCCGCTGCCTCGGCTCCCACAGGTGCGCCGTCCTCGCGCTCTTCATCGATCAAAAGCGCTTCGCGCGTTTGCGCAGCGGCGCTCCGAATGTGCCCCAGCTGAGTCAGGTCGATATCGATCTTGACGGGCTGGTGTGCGGCGTCCCACGAAAGCCATGCCACAATCTCGTCATCGATAATCTTGGCCAGATATTTGGGGACCTTTTCTTCCTTAAGGGGATGGGCGGGGTCCAGCGCCAGGCGCAGGCGTTGGTCGCAGGCGCGCATCATTTCACCGAGCTTGCTGCTCTTTTGCCTACTACCGTGGATACGCATACATTCCCAAAAGCCGTTTTGGCAACGGTAGATATGGATGGGATCCAGGCGGTATTCGCAGTCCTCGTGGCGCTCGGGCGCAAAGAATACGGCCGAGGCAAACATGGTGTAGGGCATGGCCGTCTCCTCCCCAAATAAGCTCGCCACGATGCCGGTCTTTCGGTGCGTGTCATAGTAGCGCGCCATACGGACATACACGGCGCACGCCACGTGGCGCAGATCGCGGTGGTGGCTGCGGTCGAGCCGCGAGTTACTTAGGTTGTACGTGGAGAGGGCGTTGATGGCGGCCATGAGTCGCTCCTCGCGCACCTCATCGGGCGGAAGGGGGAGCTGTCTCTTATACACATCTCCGAGCCCACGAGACTACGCTGCATCTC
>URGY01000197.1 GCA_900547505.1 uncultured Collinsella sp. | reverse complement strand
GTGCAGAACATCGGCGTAGACGCGCGCCTGCAGGGCGTGCTTCTCCTGCAGCTGTTCCGACGTCTCGTCCGGTGTGCCGCCCGTCTTGTAGTCGATGACCAGAGCGTGTGACGAATCCGCCGGGTTCGTCGCCAAAGCGTCGATGGCGCCCTCGGCATAGGCGCCGTAGCGAGCGATGTCCTCGTCCTCGCAGCCCAGCGAAAAGAACGGCACCTCGGCGCGAACGCACGGCCACGCGAGCAGGTCGGCACGAACAGCCGACTTGAGCCAGCGGTCCAGGGCAACGTCGAAGCGTTCGCGCTGCTCCGGCGTCAGGCGCCACAGGCGCGCCAGCGCATCGGCACGCGCGGCGGGCAGCGCATCGGCACCCATCTCGATCAGCCACTGGCAGGCGGCATGGAACGCCGAGCCCAGCGCCATGGGGTTGCCGGCGGGCTCAACGGCGGCCACGTCTGCATCCGTCATCTCGGAACCATCCGACTCCGCGTCATCGCCGGACTCGTCCATGGGAACACGAGTCTCGACGGCACGGTCTTCCGTCTCGGCATGGAGTGCCGCGGCGATTGACGAGTAGCTATACGAGTCACGCATCGGATACGGACAGATGCCCATGCGCACGCCCACTGCCTGGGGATACACAAGCTCAAACGAATCGGGCTTGGGGTCGGCAGGACCGGGGACGATTGTACTGGCCGAATCGTCGGCAGCATCTGTATCGACATCGCCACGAACGAGCCTGCCCTCGGCATCTAGCGAAGCGTTGGCCTCAAACGCCTGCTCGCCAAAGGTAAAGTCCGAAAGCGAAATGAGCTCGTAGTCGCCCGGTTGGGAGTTGTCGAACACCAGGCGGTCGGCATCGAGCTGCGGAATGTCCAGAGCGTCGGTCGGCAAAATACGGCGCAGAACGTCGTAAGTCAGATCGGTCTCGACGTCGAAGGTCGGCGCCGTCACCTTGCCGCGGCTCACGCCGGCATCCATCGCCAAGATCACCAGCTCGCGCGCACGCGTCATGGCGACATAGAGCAGACGAGCCCGCTCCTCGAGCGAAAGCTGCAGGTCGTCGTTGCGCAGGCGAACGAATGCCTCGGCGGGAGAACCCGTCGCACAGACGTCCTCCATGAGCTCTGGCGGCAGCCACAGCGACGTGCCCTTGCCCTTAAACGCGTGCTCAAACTGCTTTTTGACGTCGTCGCCCTTCACAAAGGTACCGTCGGCAAGCTTAACGCCGTCGAAGCGTGCCGGCAGTGCCACGACCTGCGCTCCGCCCTCGACGCGACCCATCTGTGCCGCACCCGAGGACTTACGCACGCCAAAGCACTCGGCGACCGCCACGACCGGATATTCCAGACCCTTGGAGGCATGCACCGTCATGATGCGCACCGCGCCGTCGCCTTCCTCGTTGAGGGCACCCGGGGCTTCCTTGCCCGCCAAGAAGCGGTCGAAGGCCAGCGCGATGGAACGCGGCGAGTTGCCGAGCTCGGCCTCTGCCTCGGCCACGGCGTCGAGCGCCTTGAGCACGTTGGCGGCAATGGCCTTGCCCTCGGGGCCGCGCTGCGCAAGACGCACGAACCAGCCGGAGGCATTGACCACGTCGTGCGCGATGGCGGCGAACGAATCGCGGCCCACGCGACGGAGCGCATACCGCAGCACCTCGCGGGCGCGCGTCACGAGCGGCAAGCCCTGCAAGCCCGGCACATCGGAATCGCTCATGATGCCCGCATCGATGTTGCGGCGCGACGTCTCGTCCGTCTGATCGTCGAGCTTGGTCGCCAGCGCCAGGAACTCCTGGGCGCCGAGCGCAAACATCGGCGAGGCGAGCAGCGGCATAAGGCCCTGCGCCGTATCGGCCGGATTGGCGAGCGCACAAACCAGGGCGCGCACCGTCTGCACCTCGGCTGCTTGGGCAAAGACCGAGCCGCCCGCGATAACACAGTCGAGCCCCTGGTCACGGAAGGCCTGGGCGTAGACGTCGGCGTTGGTCATGCGGCCCAGCAGCAGGACCATGCTGCCCAGGGGCTGTTTTTTATCGGCAAGCGCGCGGAAACGCTCGGCAATCGCACGAGCTTTCGCCTGCGTTCGCTCCTGCGCGCTGCCGCCGGCAACAAAGATCGCCTGACGGCGCGAGGCATCCGCCACCAGCGTGTCTTTGCGCCCATCGCTCGCCTCAAGGTCCAAAAAGCCCTGCATCAGGCCGCCGTCATCGCCGTCGAAGACGCGTGCCACGTAACGCAGCACCTCGTCGTGGCTGCGGAAGTTGCGCACGAGCTTGACGAGCTCGCCGGCGGGGACATCCGGCGTGGCGACCGTCTCGGACGCCGCCGTCGATCCCACTTTGCGCTCCTGGCGGCGGAAGACCTCGACCTCGGCGCCGCGGAAGCGATAGATCGACTGCTGTGCATCGCCCACGGTGCACAGCGCGCGCTCCCCCGCACCCGTCAGGTAGCGTATCAGATCGACCTGCATCTGGTCGGTATCCTGAAACTCATCGATCATGACCATCTTAAAGCGGCCCTCGTACGCAGCACGGATGGCAGGGTAATCGCGCAGGGCCTCGTAGGCCATACGCAGCAGGCCGTTATTATCGAGGGCGGACTGGGCAGCCTTCAGCGCGCGATACTCAGCCTCCACGGAACGGGCCAGGCCCACCAGCGCATCGAGCGCCGGGCCACCGCAGGCAAGCACGATATTGATAAACGCATCGGCGGCCTCGGCCTTGAGCAGCTCGACCTGCTCCTTAGGGAATGCCTTGCTCGCGCGCGGCATGGTGCACGACATCATGAGTCGCGCTGCATCGGCCATGGTCTTGCCGCTCGCCTCGAACGCGTCAATGGCGTCGAGTGCCATCTGCGCCTTCTCGGTCGCGGCCTTGCTTGCGCCCAGCGCCGCGCGATAGGCATCGGCGAGTGCCGAGGTATCGGCCTGCCCGCGCGCCACGCACACGTCGTCCATACCGCCCGGCAACTGGCTCGACAGCTCCAGCAGGTCGCGCACCAGGCCCTTGATGGTCGCGCCAGCGCCAAAGGAACCGCCCTCGCCCGCCATGGGATACCAGGCATAGAGGGCCTTGAGCGATGCCGCGAGCTCGGGGGCGGCATCGGGCGCCGTCGCGCGGGCCAACACATGCTCAACAGCCTGGTCCATAAGCTCGTCGGTATCGGTGAGCACCGTGAACTCGGGGTCGATGCCCAGCTCCAGCGCATGCGCGCGCAGGATACGCGAGCACATGCCGTGAATGGTCGAGATCCACGCGTCGTCGACGGTCAGTGCTTCCTCGTCCATGCCCTCGTCGATAAGCGCACGGCGCACGCGGTCACGGATCTCGGCCGCGGCATCTTTGGTAAAGGTAATGGCGAGCACCTGGTCCAGATGCTCAACGAACGGACCGGATTCAGGCGAGAGCGCGTAGACGATGCGACGCGTGAGGGTAAAGGTCTGTCTCTTATACACATCTGACGCTGCCGACGAATAGCCT
>URGY01000196.1 GCA_900547505.1 uncultured Collinsella sp. | reverse complement strand
TATAAGAGACAGGCCTCGCGCTGTGGAATGTTTTCAAAACCAAGCCCGGTCCCGGCCTGCGGTGACGTTGTTGACGGTTCTTGGGCATCGCTTGCTGGCGGGGTTCCTTGTCTGAGTTGGAGTTAGTTGGTGGGGCTACTGGTCCCGATCGCTGTCCCGCGCCTTTGGCGCGGGAGGCGCGCCGCTGCGGGAATGCTAGTCGGTCATTGTTGGCGCCGAAGCACTATCCCGCCTCAGCATCGACCTTAGCTTCTCGAAGCTCTCCTCGCTCAGGCAATGTTCCATGTGGCAGCCCTCTTGCGACGCGACCTCAGCCGAAACACCCGCATCCTCTAGCAGCCCCACGAAAAAGCAGTGACGCTCCCACATTTGGCGAGCGAGCTCCAGACCACGCTCCGTCAGATGAACGTCGCGCTTGCCCATTTCGACATAGCCGTTGCTTTCCAGCGTCGCCATGGCCTTGGAAACGCTCGCCTTGGTTACGCCGAGGTACTCCGCAACGTCGATCGAGCGCACGATACCCTGACGTTCCGACAGAACGTAGATCGATTCGAGATAGTCTTCTCCGGATTCACGTAGGGCCATGGGCCGCCTTTCGCGATGATTGCTAGTTAGCCTTTGGATACTTTCCACGGCTAACTTTACCGCAAAAGTTGCCCATGTCTTACTACTTTGCCTAAAAGTTAGCCGTGTTTCACAAAACGTGCGGGACAAAAACAAAATGGGGACGCCCAGCAAGGAGTGTCCCCAGCTGCCGGCAGATAAGGAACGTCCCTAAGCGCCGGCCCGCAGTTACATCAGTCCAAAGTGCTTCGCGGCGTTGTAGATGCCGTCGTCGTCCACGGCGGTCGTCACATAGGTCGCCGCAGCTTTCACCGTGTCCTGTGCGTTGCCCATGGCCACGCTCGTGCCCACGGCGGCAAACATCGACAGGTCGTTCTCGCCGTCGCCAAAGGCAATCGCCTCGCTCGCGTCGATGCCCAGGCGCTCCAGCGTCGCCGCCACGCCCAGGTCCTTGCCGCCGTTAGCGGGAATAATGTCACAGAACAGGTCGCACCAGCGCGTGGTGAGCGAATGCGACACGGCATCGGTCACGATATGCTCGTCGTCAGGGTCCACAAAGGCGCAAAACTGGTAGACCGGCGCGTCAAAAGCGTGCTCAAACGGCTCCTCGTGGTAGACGATTCCCGCGTTGCTGCCAGCCGTCACCACGCGCTCGGACAGGCGGTTCACAAACGAGTTCTCGCCCTGCATGCACAGCGAGTCGTAGCGCCCCTGCGCCACCTGGTCCACGATCACCGCGACGTCGTCCGGATCGATCGGACAGCTGCGGTAAACCCCCTCGGCATCAAAGCAGTGCTGGCCCGAGAGCGTAATGTACGCATCCCAGCCCAGGTCGAACAGCCAGTCCGGCATCTGGTAGGTCGGACGGCCCGTGGCGATCACGCACGCAATCCCCTGCTCGCGAAAGCTGTCGAGCACCTGCTGCGCCGACGCCGGAATCCGGTGGGTCCTAAAGCTCAGCAGCGTACCGTCGATATCGAAAAACGCGGCTTTGATCATCCTCGTCTACTCCTCGCCCTCGAGCTTTTCGCTCGCCTCGAGCCACGCCATCTCCAGCTCGTCCATGGCGGCGTGGGCCTCGTCGATCTTTGCCTGCTGCTCGCCCAGCGCCGTGTAGTTGGTGGGGTCGACCTGAGCCATCGCTGCCTCGGCCTCCTCCACGCGAGCGCGCTGCGTCTCCATCTTGCGCTCGAGCGAGCTCACCTCGCGGCGGAGCTTCTGGCGCTCGGCGTTGGACAGGCCGTTGGGCTGACCGCTCGACTTGGGCTTGTCGGCCGAAACCGCCGCGGCGCCGGTGTCGAACGTGCCGGTTTTGGCGCTCGGCGCGCCCACGGGCTCGCCCTCGGCCGTGGCGTTGCACAGGCGCAGGTACTGGTCGACGCCGCCGGGCATATGCGTCAGATGACCGTCAAGCAGCGCCCACTGCTGGTCGGTCACGCGCTCCATGAGGAAACGGTCGTGCGTCACCAGAATCAGCGTGCCCGGCCAGCCATCGAGCAGGTCCTCGACAATCGCCAGCATGTCGGTATCGAGGTCGTTGCCGGGCTCGTCCAGGATGAGCACGTTGGGTTCGTCCAGGATTGTCAGCAGCAGCGACAGGCGACGGCGCTGGCCGCCCGAAAGATCGCCGATGCGGCTCCAGAGCTGCTGCGTCGTAAAGCCCAGGCGCTCGCAGAGCTTCTCGGGCGAAGTCTCCTTGCCGTCGATGACGTAGTACTTCTTATAGTTGCCGAGCACCTCGCGGATCGTGTCGCCCATGTAGGGTTCGAGCTCCTCGAGCTGCTGCGACAGCACGCCAAAGCGCACTGTCTGGCCAATCTTCACGCGGCCGCGCGTGGGTTCAATCTTGCCCTGGATCACGTCAAGCAGCGTCGACTTGCCGGCACCGTTCTCGCCCAGCAGACCATAGCGGTCGCCCGCACCAATGAGCCAGGTCACATCGGAGAGCACCTGCTTGGGCGCGCCATCGGCATCCGCATAGCCGGCGTCCACGTCGACCACATCGATAACCTGCTTGCCCAGGCGGCTCACGGCGAGGCGCTTGAGCTCCAGCTCGTCACGCACGGGCGGCACGTCGGCGATCAGCTCGCGAGCGGCATCAACGCGAAACTTGGGCTTGGTGGAACGCGCCTGGGCGCCGCGGCTCAGCCACGCGAGCTCCTTGCGCGCCATGTTGCGACGGCGTTCCTCGGTAACCGCGGCCATGCGGTCGCGCTCCACGCGCTGCAGGATATATGCGGAGTAGCCGCCCTCGAAGGGATCGACCTGGCCGTCGTGGACCTCCCACATGCTGGTGCAGACCTCGTCCAAGAACCAGCGATCGTGCGTGACCACGAGCATGGCGCCCTGGCCGCGCTGCCAGCGGGCCTTTAAGTGACGCGCGAGCCAGTTGATGGTGCGCATGTCCAGGTGGTTGGTGGGCTCGTCGAGCATGAGCACGTCGTAGTCGCCGATCAGCAGGCGCGCGAGGTCCACGCGACGGCGCTGGCCGCCCGAAAGCTCGCCCACCGTGCCCTCCCAGGGCACATCGCTAATAAGGCCGGCCAGAATCTGGCGCGTACGCGGACTCGACGCCCACTCATACTCGGGCGTGTCGCCCACAACGGCATGATGCACGGTATCGGTGTCGACAAGCTGGTCCTTTTGGCCGAGCAATCCGATCGTCGTGTCGCGGCGGTGCGTCACGCGGCCGTCGTCGGGCTCCAACGTGCCGGCGAGCACGCTCAGCAGCGTCGACTTACCGTCGCCGTTTTTACCGACAATACCAATGCGGTCGCCCTCGCCCACGCCGAGCGTCACGCTATCGAAAATATGCTTGGTGGGAAACTCTAGGCTGACGGAATCGCATCCCAAAAGAATCGCCATATGCCCTGCTCCTTCGTAGAAATTCAACGTTGTCCATGATAGCAGCTGTCTCTTATACACA
>URGY01000195.1 GCA_900547505.1 uncultured Collinsella sp. | reverse complement strand
CCGCTGAGCTGGGCCTATGCCGGAATCTCTCCCACAGAAACCACCGAAGAGCCACAAAAAGCCAAAGCCGTAAAACTGCTGCGGCAAAAGCAACGACACAGCAGTCGCCAGCCCGGCCACGCCCGCAAACAGCCCCGAGGCCAGCACGGCTCCCTTATAGTCGGTAAAGTACAGCAAGATAAGCATCACCGTATTGCCCACGGCATACAGGCCATAGCCCACGCACAGCGTGCGATAATACCCGTGCATCAGGTTGTTAAAGCCCAACGGTAGGGCCGACAGCACCGTGGTCTCGAGCGAGATGACCGCCGCGGTCACAAACAACTGTTTGAGCGCGCAAAAGCGCAGTTCGCTGTTGAGCGTGGAAAGCATCTCCTCCTCGGCCACCACGATGTCGCCTACCACGCCGCCGTCATTGAACAGGCTGTAGTAGTCGCGGTAGCGCGGATAGAAGTTGACCTCGACCGAGACCACAAAGTTGACGGTCGTGACCAGGATCGTCAAAAACGCGATGAGCGCCGGCACATCGTAGTAGGGTGCACCATAAAACAAGCCCTTGACCTGCACGCCAATGGGACCGGCCCAAATAATCACCAGGTGCGCAAAGAGTCCCAAATTAGTTAACAGGCCCGTGAGCGCCAGCGGCATAAACTGATCGAGCCACTGCAAAAAGGGCCAGGGGCTGCGGTCGCTCTGAGGAAAATACCGGTACAGCAGCACCACGTCCCAGGCGAGCATGACACCGTAACCCAGAGCAATTGACGCCAACAGGCCCTCGACCGGCGGCAGTCCCAGCGCCAGCGCGGCCAGGGCGCACAGGCACGCCACGCCAATGGCGGCCGCAAAGCTGCACAGGATGCCGCGGTAGTCCTTGATGGCCGTGAGGTAACTCATGCCGTTCCAGTTGACGATCATAATGTTGAACAGCCACAGGCACAGCAGCCCCTGCAGCAGCGTAGCGCCCGAGAACAGCAAAAAGACGCCGTAGAGCACCGTGCCCGCAACGAGCATGATGGCGTTGGAGCCCCAAAACGAAGGCAGGATCTCATCCTCGCGCTCGGCAAACAACATATCAGCCAAAAAGCGCGTAACCGGCATGGAGAAAAAACTCGTGAGC
This sequence comes from uncultured Collinsella sp., assembly GCA_900547505.1. Classification (GTDB taxonomy): domain Bacteria; phylum Actinomycetota; class Coriobacteriia; order Coriobacteriales; family Coriobacteriaceae; genus Collinsella. Next base: position 2,373 of record URGY01000195.1, on the reverse strand, counting down.
AAAAGCGAGGCCAGCAGTGTGTAGGTCACCATGCACACCAGCAGATCCTGGTTGGCACGGCTCACACCCCACAGACCGCACAGCACCAAGATACCCACCTGGAGCAGCACGCCCAAAAGCATGGGACCCGTGCACACAATGCCGGCGTAGCCATAGGCGCGCATCGTGGCAAACAGGCCCTTGCGCCTAAACAGGCGCTTGAGCTCAAAACCAATTCCGGCCACCGGCTACTCCCCCTCTCTGGGCAGGTTAAACGCACACGCCGTCTCGTTGTACAGCGCGCGATAGTTGGCGAGCATCTGCTCGTGCAAAAAGTACGTGGCAACGCGACGCTGCCCGCGCTCCCCCATCTCAATGCGACGGGCGCGGCTCACGCACATGCGCTCCATGGCATCAGCCAAGCCCTTGCGATACATGGGCGGCGTCACAAAACCCGCCACGCCAAAGTCGTCACCCGGAGCGCCTTCGAGCAGCTCGCGGCAGCAGCCCACCTCGGTCGTCACGCAGGGACGGCGCGCTGCAAGCGACTCCAGCACGCTGAGTGGCTGGCCCTCGGAGATGCTCGTCAAAATGGTAAAGTCGAGCTTTTCCATGTACTCGACCACGTTGACGCGGCCGGTAAAGATCAGGTCGCGCACGCCCAGGGTGTCGACGAGCGCGTGGCACTCGGCGCCGTACTCTTCGTCGTCCACGCCGCCCATGATGTGCAGGCGCACCTTAGGCAGGCGCTCGTGCAGCTCAAAGAAGGCATAGATCATGGTCTTGACGTCCTTGATGGGCGCCAGGCGCACCACCGCGCCAATGTCCACCCAGCCGTCATCGGGCTTTAAGGGGATATCCTTAAAGCGGTCGAACTGGATGCCGTTGGGGATGACCAGGCATTTGTCCGCATCGCAGCCCATATCGATCTGCGTCTTGCGGGCGTTATGGAACAAACTCGTCACGCGGAAGGCGCGGCGGTAGATCTCCTCCGAAAGCAGGTAGAAAAAGCGGATCCAGCGGTCCTTAAACGACGGCACCACCCAATCGGCACGAATGATCTCTTCCTCGCGCTCGCGGGTATAGATGCCATGTTCGGTCAGCAGCACCGGCGCATGGTGAACGCTTGAGCCCAGGCAGGCGAGCAGGCCACCGTAGCCGGTCGAGATGGCATGGTACACATCGGCCACCGGCACCTCGCTGCCCAACAGGTAGAGCACGGGCAGCAGCATGGAGCGCATGGTGTGGAATGCATCGGCAAAGGGCGTATAGGGATACTCGGCCAGGCACACGTCGCGAAAGATATCCATAAACGTGCGGCTCTGCAAAAACGAGAGCGGATGCACGCGACGGCGGTGGAAGATATCAAATAACACGTCCCAGTCCGGATTGGAGAGCGACACCAGACGGCGTAGCGCCTCGCGCTCACGGTCGTTAAAACTGGCTTCGTGCTGCTCGCCCGAAAGCCGCAGGGCATCGTCCAGAAACACCTCGTGCACCTCGACCACGTTGCCGGGCAGCTCGTAGACAAACTTGCCGCGGTCGGCAGCATGCGCGCCGATCACCCACAGCACAAACTCGTGCTCGGGCATGGCCTGGATATAGCCATGCATCCAGGTAGATACGCCGCCATGTACATAGGGGTAGCAACCCTCGAGTACCAAGCAGATCCTCATTTGTCGCCACCCTCCTTGCGCGCAATGGTCATCGTCTTGTCCGTGGCTTTAACCAGGTACAGATTGCCCGTAAGGTGCGACAGTTCGCCACCCGTCACCGCACCCGGCTCACCATTATTAGCGCGGAACATGAGCCACGCCTCGTCGTGGAAATTGCCCAGGCTGAGCGTCCAGGCATCCGCACTGGTATCCACGCTCACCGTAACCGACGAAAAGCGCTGAATGGCGCCCGAGCATTCCGAGCCGGTCTGGCGACGCAGGTCGGGCGCAGACTTGGTAAGCCAGTCCAGGTAGTCGGTCAGGCCGCCCTTGTAGACTTCCCAGCCCTCCTTGGCGCCGCGATCGGGATCGAGCAGGTCGTCCGGGTGCATAAAGTGCGTACTCACGTAGTGCATGTTGAGCTCGGACACGGCAGCCAGGCGCATATAGGAATCGTCGACCATGCCGCCCGAGACAATACGCGGCTGCTCCACAATACCATCGCTCGCCACGCCAAACTCCTGCACGTACGGCAGGTCGGTACCGTCCTCAAAGTACGTACTGGCAATAGTCTTAATGCGCGGAACGTCGGTGCCGATAAGCTGGCGCGCGCGGGCCGAAAGGATATTCGACGGTGGCACGTAGACCGAGCCATGAGCGTTGGGCAGGACCTCGTCTTGAAACGCGATAAGTTCGTTAAGCGAAGCGACGAGCGTCTCTTTGTTCTTCCAGGTCTTGT
>URGY01000194.1 GCA_900547505.1 uncultured Collinsella sp. | reverse complement strand
GTATTGCCGCCGGCGTCGTGGGTGCCATCGCGCTCATTGCCATTGTCGCAACTCTGGTTATCAATGCGCAGCCACAAGGCGCTAGCGGGCCTGTGACCGACATGGTGACCGAGGGCACGTTTAGCTCAACGGTCGAGGCGAAAGGCCAGCTCAAACCCATTTCGTCCTCAGTGGTCTCCCCTTCTGTCGACGGCACGGTCGATTCGATCAACGTGCAGGCAGGCCAATCCGTCAACGAGGGCGACGTGCTTATGACCATTAAAAACGACGAGCTCGATCGCAACGTTGCCGAGGCGCAGCGTGCAGTTGCAGCCGCTCAGGAAGACCTCGCCAACGCGCAGAAAGCCGCAACCGCCGCGCAGGCCACCCCGACGACGGACGCCGATGGAACTTCCGCAGCGGCTGGCGTCTCCGCCGCATCAGCGGACACGAACGCCGTATCGGCCGCGCAGCGCAGCCTCGCATCGGCCCAGGCAAACCTCGACCAGGCGAACGCCAAGGCCGCCAGTCGCACGGTAACGGCCCCGAGCTCGGGTAGCATCGTGGAGCTCAACGCCAAGGTGGGCGCCACGGTAACAGGCGGCATGATCATGGGCGAAAGCGATACGAGCGGGGGCAAGCAGTGCATGCAGATCGCCGACCTATCTAAGATGAAGGTGACCGTGCAGGTGGGCGAAAAGGACATCGCCAAGATCGCCGTTGGGCAGAGCGCCAACGTCACGTATCCCGCGTTTCCCGATATCGTGAGCCAGGGCACCGTCACGGCTATCGCGTCGGTGGCAAACTCCGACGCCGCCAACGGCGGCGGCAGCGTGACCTTTAACATCGACATCCTCATCGAGGCGCCCGACGCGCGCCTGAAGCCGGGCATGACGGCCGAGGTCTCGGTGGTGACCGAGCAGCTCGACGACGTGGTGATGGTGCCGACGATGGCGCTCATGACCGAAGACGGCGAACACTATTACGTCAACGTGGCAACCGATGACGAGGGCAAGCAAACCCGCCGCGTCAAGGTGACCGTCGTGACGCAAAACGACAACGAAGCCGTAGTCGGCAAGACACAGGTCAAGCGCGACGACCAGGGCAACGAGATCAACCCCAACGTGCCGGTTACCAAGCTGCGCGATGGCGACACGCTCGCCATGGACACCGGAGCGGACGCAACGGCTGACGGCGGCTACAGCGCGGATTCGGGCAGCATGTCTGCCGATGAGGGCATGTAATGCGTCCCGTTATCGACATTCGCAACGTGCACCTCATCTTTGAGAGCGAGGCGGGTTGCGCCCACATCTTGCACAACGTGAGCCTGGCGGTAGAACCCGGCGAGTTCGTCGCCATTACCGGCCCCTCAGGCTCGGGCAAATCGACGCTCATGAATATCCTAGGCTGCCTGGATAAGCCGACGGCGGGCGACTACTACCTGCAAGGGATCAACGTGGCCGAGCTTGACGATGACGAGCTCACCGAAGTTCGCGCTCTGAGCATTGGCTTTGTCTTTCAGAGCTTCAACCTGCTGCCGCGCCTGTCGGTTATCGAAAACGTCATGCTGCCGCTGGCCTACACCAATGTGCCCCGAAGCCAGCGGGAAATGCGCGCCGTGCACGCGCTGCAGGCTGTCACGCTGCCCGTCGACCACTGGGACCACCGCATATCCGAGCTCTCGGGCGGCCAGATGCAGCGCGTCGCAATCGCGCGCGCCCTCGTCAATGACCCGCCCATCATCCTGGCCGACGAGCCAACGGGAAACCTGGACTCCGCCACTGGAGCGCTTGTGATGGAGACCTTCCATAAGCTCCAGAAGCGCGGCAAAACCATCGTGCTTATCACACACGACCCCGGCATCGCCGCCGAGGCCGACCGTGCCGTGACCATCCGCGACGGTCGCATTCACGACGGCGCGTATATTCCACATGCACCGCGGACCCTGCGCAGCGCCGTAGATAGCCTGCCCATGATTTCCGCCTCCGCCAACCCGCCGAAAGGAGTGGTGGCATGAGCGCCCGCGATCTCATCCAGGAAGCCCTTCACTCGCTCGAGGCCAACAAGGGGCGCAGCCTGCTCACCATCCTGGGCATTGTCATCGGCATCGCCTCAGTCATTGCAATGACCTCGCTCATCGGCGGCATCCAAAACAGCCTGGTCAACAGTCTGGGCCTCAATGCGGCACGCATGGTGCAAATCTATTCGTCGCAAGAACTCACCGAGTCGGACATCGAGAAGCTTCAAAAACTGGTGCCGCAGATAGAGCAGATCGGCATTGTCGACAGCGCGTATACCGAGTACAAGACCGGCGATAAAAGCTATACCGTCATGGCACAGGGTGTCGATAACGACATGCTCGACGCCGTGGGGGCCAGCAAGCTCGTTGCGGGGCGCACCTATTCCCAGGCCGAGTCCCAATCAGGCTCGCGCGTGGCGCTCATCAGCCGCGGCGGCGCCGATCAGCTTTACGGCAACGAACAGGATGCGCTGGGGAAAACCATCAAGGTGTCCAACGGCGAGGTGCAGATTGTAGGCGTGATTGATGGCGGCAGCGACTCCATGGGCTATCTCACGCTGTATATGCCACGCGAGACCATCTCCGGGCTGTTTGGCGACGAGAATCCTTCCTTCCCCAGCGTGACGGCACTTGCCGCCGAGGGTACGGACATGGATGAGCTCTGTAAGACCATCGAGTCCAAGGTGCGCGCGATGAAGGGCATCGAGGAGGAGGATGAGTACGACAGTGTATCGGCGACCTCCATGAAAAGCGCCATCGATGCACTCAACTCCTTTATGGGAGCGTTCTCGCTCATCATGGGTGCTGTCGCCAGCATCTCGCTGCTTGTCGGCGGTATCGGCATTATGAATATGATGCTTACCAACGTAACGGAGCGCATTCGCGAGATCGGTATTCGCCGTGCCCTGGGCGCCAGTCGTCGCGATATCACCGCGCAGTTTTTGGCCGAGTCTTCGGCGCTGTGCGTCACCGGTGGACTGTTGGGTGTCCTGATAGGCTATCTGCTAGCCTGGGGCCTCGCGATGTTTGCCTCCGGATCCGGGATTCTTGGCGAGCTCGGTGCCAGCGGGCAAATCACACCGAGTTTTTCAATCGCCACGGTGCTGCTGGCCTTCGCCGTCTCCGTCGGCATCGGCGTAATCTTTGGCTTCTACCCCGCTCGCCGCGCGGCAAAGCTCAACCCGGTGGAGTGCCTACGCTACCAGTAAGCCACCACCAACAAGTTGCGGTGAATTAGGGACTGAATATGCTATCTGGCAGCAAAAACAGACACTATTTCACCGCAACTTATTGAAGGGCCGCTTGCGCCAGTTCCGGGCGTCGTCCTCTAGCTATTGGCGGATGACGGGCTTGTAAGGGTCAAGCTTGCTCGAGGCGATCCTCCTCGCGGGCGGAAGGGCGCGCAGGGGCGGTGAGCGCCTAGCGCGCGAACTCCCGTAAGAGCGCGTCTTCCACTTCCCGAAGAGAAAGGGCCCCGCTTCCCTCGGCGGGAC
>URGY01000193.1 GCA_900547505.1 uncultured Collinsella sp. | reverse complement strand
TATTCGTCGGCAGCGTCAGATGTGTATAAGAGACAGGACTTTACCACCGGCGACGCCATCAAGGTCGACGGCGGCTTCTCCAACATGATGGGCGACCTCACCGCCAAGCCCGGCGGCCGTCGCGCCTATGCCGACAACTACCTTAAGAACAAGGGTGCCGAGCTCTGGTCCGATGAGTCCGGCGTCGCCAAGCCGACTGACCAGTAAACCAACCTGACAGGGAGGCCCCGCGGACACGCCCGCTCCTCCCCCGTATCGATCAGAAAGAGTCCAATGGCTTCCACCAACTCCAACAAGGGTCGCGCCGTCGTGCTTTCCGCCGCGTGCGTCACCATGTTCTTCATCAGCTCCATCGCGCTGTATTCCGTCGTAAGCAAGAACCTGCTCGCCGTCTACCCCGAGTGGTCCAGCGCCCTTACCTGGGCCTTCCCGGTCTTTCAGACCATCATGGCCGTGACGGGCATCTTCGCCGGCCGTATCTCCGATAAGATCGGCCCGCGCAACGTCGTAATCGCCGCCGCCGTGTGCTACGGCCTGGGCTGGTTCATGTCCGGTACCGTCACCGAGCCGTGGCAGTTCTACCTGTGGTTCTCGCTTGTCGCCGCTATCGGCAACGGCCTGGGCTACAACCCGGCGCTCACCACCGGCCAAAAGTGGTTCATCGACAAGAAAGGTCTCGCCTCCGGCATCACCCTGGCCGCTTCGACCGCCGGTCCCGCCGTGCTATCCCCGGTGCTCGCCTCGCTGCTCATCCCGAGCCTGGGCATCTTTGGCGCCCTTAAGGCACTCGGCGTCATCTTCTTTGTGATGATCGCCGCCTCCGCCCTGTTCCTGAAGGCCCCCAAGGCCGGTTGGCTGCCCAAGGGCTTCGAGGCCCCCAAGGGCGGCGCGCACGCCGGCACCTTCGGCGACCTCACCCCGGGCGAGATGGTCAAGACCCCGCGCTTCTGGGTCCTCATCGTCACCTTCGCCTTTGCCGCCACCGCGGGCACCCTGCTCGTGGGCAAGGTTGCCTCCATCGCCGCCGTCCAGCTCTTCACCGATCCCACGAGCGCCGCGGCCGTCGCCCTCGGCGGTGTGGTGGTCTCCGTCAACACCTGCGCCAACCTGGTCGGTCGCCTGTCCTTTGGCCAAATCATCGACAAGCTCGGCGCCTACAAGTCGCTGCTTATCAGCCTTGTCGTCACCATCGTCGCCCTCGTCATCATGTCGATGAGCTTTACGCAGGGTATGTTCTTTGTGGCGCTCGCCCTGCTCGGCTTTAGCTTTGGCGCCCTGCTCGTCATCTACCCGCCGCTCACCGGTGGCGCCTTTGGTACCAGCAACATCGGCGTCAACTACGGCATCATGTTTTTGGGTTATGCCGCTTCCACCTGGATCAGCCAGCCCATCACCGCCGTGCTGTATCACGCCGAGGCCGGCAGCGCCGCCTACCAGCAGTCCTTCTACGGTGCCATTGTGATCGCCGCCATCGCCGTCGTGCTCACCGTCTACATGATGGTCTCCGACAGCAAGAAGAAGTCCGCCTAGTTTTACCGATGCGACAAAGGGACAGTCCCTTTGTCGCATTCCACCGGTCACCAGTATTAAGGAGTCGAAATGTCTGAGCTCAACCCCGTCCGCATTGCCGTTATCGGCGCCGGCGCCATGGGCCGCAACCACATCCGCTTTGTCACCGAGGAGCCCGAGGCCGAGCTCGTCGCCATCGCCGACGCCTTTGAGGGCGCCCGCGCCACGGCCGAGGCCGCCGGCGTGCCGTTTTACACCGATCCCGCCCAGATGATGGACGAGGTCAAGCCCGACGCCGTCATCATCGCCACGCCCAACGACCTGCACCTGGGCGTTGCCCGCGAGGCTGTGAAGCGCAACATCGTGCCGCTGGTCGAAAAGCCGATCTCCAACGATCTTGAGGATGCCCAGGCCTTCGCCGCCGAGGCCGAGACCGCCGGCGTGCCCGTGCTCGTGGGCCAGCACCGTCGCCACAACCCCTTCGTCAACAAGGCCAAGGAGATCATCGAGTCCGGCGAGCTGGGCAAGCTCACCGTGTCGAGCTTCCACTACATGATCTATAAGAATGACGAGTATTTCGATGTCGAGTGGCGCCGCAAGAAGGGCGCCGGCCCGATCCTGGTCAACCTGGTGCACGACGTCGACCTGCTCCGCTACCTGCTGGGCGAGCCCGTTGCCGTCCAGGGTATGCAGTCCAGCGCCGCCCGCGGTTTTGAGACCGAGGACTCCGCCGTGGTCAACGTCCGTTTTGCCGATGGCGCGCTCGCGAGCATGACCATCTCCGACGCCACTGCCAGCCCTTGGAACTGGGAGGCAACCGCTCGCGAGGATCCGCAGTACCGCCCCTTCGACGCCGACGCCTACTTTATCGGCGGCACTAAGGGCGCCCTGTCGCTGCCCCGCCTGCACCAGTTCTCCTACGACGGCGCCTCCAACTGGCACAAGCCGCTGCAGATGGAGATTCCGGCCGTCGACCCGGCACTGCCGCACAAGATGCAGCTCAAGCACTTTGTGAAGGTTGTCCGCCGCGAGGTCGAGCCCGTCGTGACCCCCGCCGATAACGTCAAGACGCTCACGCTGCTTAACGCTATCAAGGAGGCCGCCGAGACCGGCCAGCTCGTCGAGCTGTAATGCCTTAAGAGCGGGCCGCGGCAAACTCCCCGCCGAGCGCCTTGGTCCGCCACAAATAAGCCCCTCTTCTTCGCCCCGCGAGCAGCCTCCTGCCCGCGGGGCATTTTGCTACCTTGCCGACGATTTTTCTGGGGCAGGGGCCATTTTGCGCCCCGGCTTGATTCGTTCGCCACGAAATGCGCCTATCTACTACGTTTAACCGATCGCCCTTAACCATGCCAAATTTCGCGAGATAAAAACCGCAGGTAAACGGCTTGCCGATTTTCGGAAAACCCAGGTATGGTCAGCCCCTGCAGGTAAAACGTAGTAGATAGGCCGTTTTCATGGCGCGGCCCCAAAACAGCCTTTTGGGACGGGTGGTATCCTTGGTAGCCCCGTGCTGCAAACGCACCTTTACCGCAAGGAGTTTCATGGATCTTATCGCCCAGCTCGCCCGCGAGCTCAACCTTAAGGCCGCCAACATTGAGGCGGCCGTCAAGCTCATCGACGAGGGCAACACCATCCCCTTTATCTCGCGCTACCGCAAAGAAGCCACGGGCGGCATGGACGACGTCGCCCTGCGCGCACTCGACGAGCGCCTGTCTTACCTGCGCAATCTTGAACAGCGTAAAGAGGACGTCATCCTGCTCATCGACGCCCAGGGCAAGCTCACGCCCGAGCTCGAGCAGCAGATTCGCGAGGCCACGCAGCTCCAGCGCGTCGAGGACCTCTACAAGCCCTACCGCAAAAAGCGCATGACCCGCGCGCAGAAGGCCCGCGAGGCCGGTCTGGAGCCGCTCGCCAACATGATCATCATGCAGGCCTCGGCCAAGGGCAGCGCACTCGACGCTGCCGCGGCATACGTCAACGAGGAGGCC
>URGY01000192.1 GCA_900547505.1 uncultured Collinsella sp. | reverse complement strand
GCAGCGTCAGATGTGTATAAGAGACAGATGGGGGGCTTAGACGCATCGAGCACCTGCAGCTGCGTTCCCGCAACCAGCACGGGCAAGCCCGACTCGGCGTCCACCTTGACGAGCTCGACGCCCGCAGTGACGTACGTGTTGTTGGCGAAGAAGTGGTACACCTTCTTGTCCTCGCGGGCAGAGAACGTGAACGGCTCTATGGGATCGTAATTCGGCTTCGGCCCCGTCTCGATCACCAGGTAGTCATCGTAGGGCAACGCGCCGTGCTGATCGTCCGGTCGCGGGTTGTAGGACGTGTCCGCTATGCCGTTCTCATCGGTTACGATAGTGGCATAGGGCGCGGCTCCGTCGCGCACCGTGTAGGTTCCGTCGCCGTTATCCACGAAGTCCTTGGAGGCGTAGATGCTGAACTCGACCCCCGGCAAGGGTATCGCGTCGGCCTTGTCGCCCTCGGTGACGTCATCGCCTATCTTCGTGCCTACCTTGATGATGAAGCACTCCGCGGCCTTCACCTGGTCGTCGATGGCCTGCTCGGTGGTCGCCTCCACAACCTTGCCGTCCTCGCGGATCTCGAAGCGCCATACTTCGTCGGAGAGCAGGTAGCCCTCCGGCGGGACGGTTTCGCGCAGCTCGTAGGTGCCGTAGGGCAGAAGGTCGCTCGCGGTCTGCGCCACGCCGTCGGCGCCGGAGGTGATGGTGGCCACGTCCTTGCCCGGCTCGTATGTGACGCCTCCGACCACGACGGGGTTCTCTGATGCATTTTTGATGGCGAAGGTCGCGCCTTGCATTGTTCCATCGCCCTGCGCGGTCGCGCTTTGGTAGTAGCCATCGAGCTTCGTCGTCTTTACGCCGCCGCGGATAGAATCGTCCAGGAATTGATGCTCATTCCAGACCTCAGCCGGATTCCCCTCAATACCCGACATTGTAATGCGCTGCACGAATACGTCGTTCGGACGCGCCGCAGAGGACAGCACGTATCCCTCCGGCGCTTTAGTTTCCTGGACGGTCACAGTGCCTAAAGGAAACGTCGGTGTGCCAGCAGCGCCAATATAAAACGGGTCGCCGGATACCACATACGATGAGTCAAAATAGCAGAAACCGTCAGAATCCGTACGCATAACCCACGTGCGCATAGGGCTTATCCCTTGTGCAGCTGGATCGGAAGAATAGTAACCCGCATAGTATTTTACGGTGAATTCCGCTCCTCCGAGCGTTCCACCCCCTTGAGCGGTGCCTCCGGTCAACGGGTCTGCCTTATGAAGCAACGCACCTACCGGATCGTCGTACGGCACATCAGACGCTCTAATAACAGCATTGCCTGATACATCGAAGTAATGTCGGCTAGTATCTTTAAAGAAACCCGTTGGTGGTTGCGACTCAACGCAATAGTAGTTGCCATAAGGCAGGCCGGAGGCCGATGCGTAACCAGATGCATTAGTCGTCAATGTCAGTACATAACCGTCATCGTTTGAGCGGTAAACATCGTATTTTGCACCAGAGAGACTGTAAACCGGGTTGCCGTTCGTCATATCAGGCTTAGTTGAGCTCTTGTAGAGCTCAACAGATCCTTTCGGCGTCCAGTAGAAGTTCCCTACCCGCTGGCACGGATAAGGCGCTAAAGATCCTGGATTCTTATTTGCCCCGGTTGTGTCAAGCGTCACATTGTAAGCACGAGCTCCAGAATCCCAAACCCCTGTGAAATTATAAGTGCCATCGGCTGGCGCCGCTTGTCCATAGTCCATGCAGTGGCCAATCAAATACTGGCCGTCGGGCATGGTTATACCGAACCGGTTGTAATGGTCGTTCGTCGGCCCAGGGTTGAGACACACCATGCTTGCGGTGCCACTTATGGTCGATAGGTCACGCGCGATCGACCCCATGACCGGTGGAGCCTGACTGGCCAACAAAAGCGGATCTACAGGCTGCTCGGCTTCCTCTTCAACGTCAGAGGCCTCATTTTTTATAGATTCCGAATCTTCATCCGGCTCTTTCGACACGGGGTTTTCTTCCTTTGGGTTATCAGGCTGCGTTTCCTGATCAGGGGTAACTTCCTGCTCTAGCCCATCCCCCTTATCTGCCATCTCCGTACTTGTGTTAGATTCCGAGATTACCGGCTGTGCCTCGCTATTTGCATGCCCGAAGGCTTCAACATCTTCAGAGACGGGAGCAGGATCGGCTAAGGCCAATCCCTGTGGTATCGCCAGCGTCACCGCTAGCATGATAGCCATCGCTGCGGACGGCAGGCGACGCAGTATGCCTCCTCCTTCTTTCAGCAAGTTGTCTATCATTGCCCTCTCCCATCTCGTTCGCCTTCGATTCTTCTATTTCCACTCCCCACAGGAGCAGTAGTAGCGGCCAGTGTTCACAGTCTCCGTCCCTACAGGAGACGGATAGGCGTTGCCAACGCCTTCCCCTGCTAGGGCATGGTTTTTCAGATGACCCGCTTCGTTTCCTTGAATATCAGCGCCGCAAATCCCACAGAAATTGTGGTAAATAGTCTTCTCTGTCGTTTCGGGAATCCAGTTATGGACATGCGCCGGAGGATCCGGCTCGGGAGCAGGAGCCGGCGCAGGGTCGGGCCCAGGAGCGGGAGCAGGAGCGGGAGCAGGTTCCGAGGAACCTCCCCCGGACGTCGATCCACCTCCGGTCCCCCCGCTTTGCACAGCATTACCCGATGTGGCAGGGGCGCTCTGCACGGCCGCCTGGGCGGCGTCTGACTTGCCTGCCGCTTCGAGGGCTGTTGCCGACGCCTCGACCTCTTCGGCACTCATGTCGGCCAGCGCTTTCGGCGCGAGAGTGATGTTGACGATTATCTTCTTTTCATCGGCTGAAACCGTCTCGAACATGACCATAGCGTCTTCGCGCTCGTTATCCCACTCAAGGCCAAGCGACCTTACGGTGTTGCTCGCGCTCGCAGCAGCATCAGAGGGGGCTTTAAGCTCGAAAGGCTCCCCTGCGGTGTAGGTTGATCCGTCTTCAAGCACGGGGGCTTTGGACACGGACACCTTGTAAGTGGCGTCCTTCACGAACTCATCGGCCTCTACAAGGACGATATTCTCGCCGCACTCGACCTCGCGCTCGATAGGTTCCATCTCTCCGTGCGGGGCCGCAGCTTCGACGCGCACTGTCGCCTTAGTCGCGGTATCAGTCCACCCTTCGGCTTCGATTTTGACCGCGAGGGAATACTTCTGGTCATTCTTAGGCGCAACCGTCTCTTGCTCCGGCTGGGATTTTTCGGGCTGGGGTGCCTCCGAGGGCGTTGCAGCGCCCACGATGCCCGCAATGCACAGCGCGATCACGGCAACGCCGAGGACGGCCGCTGCGACGATGCGGCGCTTGCGCTTGGGCGAACCCCCGCCGTCCACCGTTTCCCCTTGCGCAGGCTCGGACTCGATATCCTTCTCGCCCTCAATCGGCTCGGTCAGCCCTTCGATCTTCTCTTCCGTTTGATATTCCAGCTTCTCGGTCTTTTCGTTTTCGCTCATGTCCCAACATCCTTTCGCCCGGTCTTATGCCCAGTCTGTTTGCCTAGCGCAGGGTTCGTATCCCTCCGATCGGCGG
>URGY01000191.1 GCA_900547505.1 uncultured Collinsella sp. | reverse complement strand
ACGAGATGCAGCGTAGTCTCGTGGGCTCGGAGATGTGTATAAGAGACAGGGACCCTGCGTGTTTCGCGACGCCGCCGGTGCCGCGTGAGCCTAAGTTGGGGTCCGAGCACTATCCGCTCGTTGATCCGGTGCGCGGCCTGTGCACGACCATCGGTCAGTCGATTCTGGCCGGGGACCTGCGCGGGCTGATCGTTTACGCTAGCAATCCCGGCGCGGGCTATGGCAACGCCGGGGCGTGGCTATCGATTCTGGAACAGCTCGACTTGCTCGTGACGATTGATATTCGCTGGTCCGAGACAGCGCGTGCTTCTGACTTCGTGCTGCCCGACGTGACGTATCTGGAGGCCGACCGCGGTGTGGGCACAGTCGTGGGCGCCAATGATTCGCGCGTGTTCTACCGCAACGCCGTGCTGCCTGTGCAGCATGACGGCACACGTCCCGGTCGGGAGATTTTTGCCGGTCTGGCGCAGGCGTGTGGCGTGGGCGAGTACTTCCAGTTTACGTCTGACGACCTGGCGGCTGCCCAGGTGGCGCCGTTTGGAATTGACCTCGCTGCGCTCAAGGAGTGCGGCTGGGCCGACACGGGTGTTGCGTTGCCGTCGCGTACGGGCGAGCCGGCGATTCCCTTGGATGGCGGTAAAATTGCGCTGGCAAGCGACATATGGGAACGAGTCGGCATGGGTCGTGTGCCCAACTGGATTGCGCCCATGGTGGAGCCGGGCTCGGGGATGTTTCGCCTCATTAGCGGTAACCGTCCCTTTGAGTCGCACACTTCGCGAAGGCTTGCGGCCCAAGGTGCCGCCGAGGCTGGATCGGACCTGGATGCCGTGCAGATGAATGCCGATGCTGCTGCGCACATGGGCATCGCCGACGGCGAGATCGTCGAGCTCGTGAGCGATATGGGCCGCGACCGCGTGCGCGTGGAGACGACGCCGTATCTGCATCCGGCGTGCATCTTTACGTCAGCCGCCCCCGGCGGACGTTCGTTTGGCGCCGATGCCGGCGGCGCTCAAGCCTTGGGCGTGGGCCCGCTCGACCATACGCCGCTGCGTTGGGACCCGTTGACGGGTGCCGCGCTCACCCAGGAAAACGCCGTTCGCGTGGAAAAGATCGCGGCGCGCGAGGATAATAGCGATTGATTGACTCAGCCGATCGAATTGGCTGATAGTTTGACGTTCGAACGATTGATTCACCTTTGGTTTTGAAAGGCCGCACATGAGCGATAGCCAGAACATGTCCGATGAGGTACGCGCCCGCCTGCGCGCCATTCCTTCCGTCAACGAGCTGCTTGCCGAGTGGCCGGTTGTGAAGGCGGCGGGGGAGACCTGCGACGCGGTGGCGCATGCCGCCGTCACGGCCGAGCTCGACGAGGAGCGCGCCGCCATTCGCGCCGGTGCCGCCCCGCGCTCTAAGCGCGAACTGGCCTCGGCCATCGAGTGGCGTGCCCACCGCTCCGCGCTGCCGAGCTTGCGCCCTGCCGTCAACGCCACGGGCGTGGTCATCCACACCAACTTGGGCCGCGCCCCGCTCGCGGAGTCGGCGGCAAAGGCCGTGGCCGAGGTTGCGCGCGGGTACAGCACGCTCGAGTACAGTGTGGACACCTGCTCGCGTGGGTCGCGCAAGGAGCATGCCGCGCAGCTGATCCGCTCGCTTACCGGTGCCGAGGATGCGCTGGTCGTTAACAATAACGCGGCCGCCGTGCTGCTGGTGCTGGCGACCCATGCCGCAGGCAAAGAGGTTATCGTCAGCCGCGGCGAGCTTGTCGAGATCGGCGGCAGCTTCCGCATCCCCGATGTCATGGCGGCTTCGAGCGCCAAACTCGTCGAGGTCGGCGCCACCAACCGCACTCACCTGGCAGATTATGAGCAAGCCATTACGCCCGATACGGCGATGATCCTTAAGGTCCATCCTTCCAACTATCGCATCGAGGGTTTTCACGAGGAGGTGGGCTCTCGGGAGCTTGCCGCTCTGGCCCACAAGCATGGCCTACTGTTCTACGAGGACCAGGGTTCGGGCGCGCTGTTGCCCGACGACATCTTGGTGCGCGGCGGCGAGGAAACCACGCCGGCTTCGGTTTCGACAGGGCTCGATCTGGTGTCGTGCTCGGGCGATAAATTGCTCGGTGCCGCACAGGCGGGCATCATCATGGGCCGTCGTGACCTGGTCCAGGCCTGTGGGTCACATCCGCTTATGCGCGCCTTGCGTCCGGGTAAGCTCGCACTGGCGGCGCTCGAGGCCACGCTGCGCATCTACATGGATGGCGCCGATGTTGCCCATCGCGACATTCCGGTGCTCAACATGCTCACGCTTCCGCAGGCTCATCTGGAGCGTCGTGCCCGCAAGCTGCGCGATCGTATGGTCGCCGGGCTCGATAAGGCCGGCTGCCCGTGCGCCGTTGAGTTGGAGATTGTCGAGGAGTCCTCGACGCCCGGTGGTGGTTCGCTGCCTACCGTCGAGCTGCCCACCATGTGCGTTGCCGTGCGTCTTGTCGATGAGCGTCTTTCCGTTGACGCGCTCAAGCGCTCGCTCGTCCAAGATTTCGACACGCCGGTCGTCACGCGCGCCTCGCACGATCGCGTCCTGTTTGACGTGCGCACGCTTGTGGGCGACCGCGATATCGAGACGGCGGCATCGACGCTCGTCGCGTGCGTTAAGAAGGCGATTGCTCGATGAGTGAGGCTCAGGCGCTGGTGGAGTGTCCCGTTATCGTTGGCACGGCGGGCCACGTTGACCACGGCAAGTCGGCATTGATCGAGGCGCTGACCGGCAAGAATCCCGACCGTCTGGAGGTTGAGCGCCGTCGCGGTATGACCGTGGAGCTGGGCTTTGGCGAGCTGGCACTGCCGAGTGGCAAGATCGTCGGCCTGGTCGACGTGCCGGGCCACGCGCATTACCTTCGCGCCATGGTGCAGGGTGCGACAGGCATCGACGTTGCCGTGCTGGTGGTCTCTGCCGTTGAGGGTGTAATGCCGCAGACGCGCGAGCACGTGCACGTGCTGGAGCTGCTGGGCGTCACGCATATGGTGGTGGCGCTGACGATGTGTGACCTGGCCGATGCCGAGATGACCGAGCTTGCCGAGCTCGATGTCGATGACTTTTTGTCGGGTACCGTGTTTGCGGGCGCGCCGATTGTGCCGGTGTCGTCCAAGATCGGCGCGGGAATCGATGACCTGCTGGCTGCGCTCGACAAGCAGGTTGCCGCTTGCTGGGGTGCCTGCCGTGCCCGTGCCGAGCTCACCGATGCCGCACCGCGTCTGCCAATCGACCGCTGCTTTACGATCAAGGGCGCCGGTACCGTGGTGACGGGAACGTTGCACGATGCGCCCGTCGCGGTGGGGGATGAGCTCGTCGCGCTGCCGTCGCGTACGGTCTGTCGCGTGCGCGGGATTCAGGTGCATGGCGATACGCCGCGGGCGTTGCCCGGTCAGCGTGTGGCGCTCAACCTAGTTGGTGACGGTGCCGCGGCGCTTGACCGTGGCGAGATGCTGGGCGTTGCGGACCGCTTTGGCCAGACGCTGTCTCTCATACACATCTCCGAGCCCACGAGACTACGCTGCATCTCGTATGCCG
>URGY01000190.1 GCA_900547505.1 uncultured Collinsella sp. | reverse complement strand
CCCTTAAGATGCCTCACGGCGCTTACGGCCGCGTCATCGATGTCGTCCGCTTTAGCCGCGAGAACGGCGACGACCTGGCCCCCGGCGTCAACGAGCAGGTGCGCGTCTACGTCGCCCAGCGTCGTAAGATCCAGCAGGGCGATAAGATTGCCGGTCGCCACGGCAACAAGGGTGTTATCTGCAACGTTCTGCCGGTCGAGGACATGCCCTACATGGCTGACGGTACCCCGATCGACGTTATCCTCAACCCGCTGGGCGTTCCTTCGCGTATGAACGTCGGCCAGCTGCTCGAGTGCCACCTTGGCTGGGCTGCTGCGTGCGGTTGGGATACCGAGCAGGCCGACTCCGACAAGTACGTCCCCGGTCCGTTCTTCACCGCGACGCCCGTCTTCGACGGCGCCAAGGAGGACGAAATCGCCGAGGTCATCCGTCGTGCCAACAAGAACATGCTCAACAAGGCCACCGCTGCCTTTGGCGATCACATGCGTCCCGAGTTTGTCACCCAGCTTGACGAGCGCGGCAAGACCCGTCTGTTCGACGGCCGCACCGGCGAGGAGTTCCGCGAGCCCATTACCGTGGGTACGTCCTACATCCTCAAGCTCGGCCACATGGTCGACGACAAGATCCACGCCCGTTCGACCGGCCCTTACAGCTTGGTTACCCAGCAGCCTCTGGGCGGCAAGGCCCAGTTCGGCGGCCAGCGCTTCGGCGAGATGGAAGTTTGGGCACTGTACGCATACGGTGCTTCCAACGTCCTGCAGGAGATCCTGACCGTCAAGTCCGACGATACCGTGGGCCGCGTCAAGACCTACGAGTCCATCGTCAAGGGCGAGAACGTCCCGGTTCCGGGTATCCCCGAGTCCTTCAAGGTTCTCGTCAAGGAGATTCGTTCGCTCGCACTGGACATCGAGCCCATGCACGATGCCGACGAGGACGCCTCCGCCCCTGTGACCGCCGAGGAGACCTCTGCTCTCGACGACCTGGCTGCGCTCGCCGGCGTTGACGCCGACGTCGAGGCCGAGGATGCCGAGACCGCCGAGGCACCCGAGGCTGTCGCCGCCACGACCACTGATAAGGAGTAGTTGACTGTGGCAGATTTCGAAGCTACTGATTTTGACTCGGTAAAGATCTCCCTTGCCTCCGCCGACCAGATCCGTTCCTGGTCGCACGGTGAGGTCAAGAAGCCGGAGACCATCAATTACCGTACCCTCAAGCCCGAGAAGGACGGCCTGTTCTGCGAGAAGATCTTCGGTCCCGCCAAGGACTGGGAGTGCTCCTGCGGCAAATACAAGGGCATCCGCTTTAAGGGCATCGTCTGCGAGCGCTGCGGCGTCGAGGTCACCTCGGCCAAGGTGCGTCGCGACCGCATGGGCCACATCGAGCTCGCCGCTCCCGTGTCCCACATCTGGTACTTCAAGAGCCCCACGAGCTTCCCGATGAGCCGTATGCTCGACATCAAGTCCAAGGACCTCGAGAAGGTTCTGTACTTTGCCAGCTACATCATCACCGAGGTTGACTACGAGGCTCGCGAGGCCGACGCCGACGACCTGCGCGAGGAGCTCGCCGCCGATCTGGAAGAGATTGATGCCGAGTGCGCCCGCCAGATCGAGTCCCTCAAGGAGCAGGGCAACCCCGAGAACTTTGACGAGTTCTCCGACGAGGAGCCGCTGACCCCCGAGGAGATCGCCTCTGGCATCGTCGACATCGAGGAAGAGTGCAAGGACGAGAAGCAGCTCCGCACGGACGCCTTCAACGCCTTCATGAAGCTCAGCGAGCGCGACCTCATTTCCGATGAGCCGCTGTTCCGTGAGATGACCCGTTACTACTCCATGTACTTCAAGGGTGGCATGGGTGCCGAGGCCGTCCGCGACCTGCTCGCTGCCATCGACCTCCCTTCCGAGGCCGAGAAGCTCAAGGCCATCATCGCCGACGAGGACTCCCAGAAGCAGAAGCGCGAGAAGGCCGTTAAGCGCCTCGAGGTCGTTGACGCCTTCCTGAAGGGCGGCAACAGCCCCGCGAACATGATCCTGGACGTCATTCCGGTCATTCCGCCCGATTTGCGCCCGATGGTCCAGCTTGACGGCGGCCGCTTCGCCGCGTCCGACCTCAACGACCTGTACCGTCGCGTGATCAACCGTAACAACCGACTCAAGCGCCTGCTCGACCTGGACGCCCCTGCGATCATCGTGAACAACGAGAAGCGCATGCTCCAGGAGTCCGTGGACGCCCTGTTCGACAACGGCCGTCGTGGTCGCCCGGTCTCTGGCCGTGGCGGTCGCCCGCTCAAGTCGCTCGCCGAGGCCCTCAAGGGCAAGCAGGGTCGTTTCCGTCAGAACCTGCTGGGTAAGCGTGTCGACTACTCCGGCCGTTCGGTTATCGTTACCGACCCCAAGCTGCTGCTGCACCAGTGCGGTCTGCCCAAGACCATGGCGCTGGAGCTCTTCAAGCCCTTCGTCATGAAGCGCCTGGTCGAGCTCGGCAAGGTCGAGAACATCAAGGGCGCCAAGCGCGCTATCGACCGAGGTGCCACCTTTGTGTGGGACATCCTCGAAGAGGTCATTGACGGCCGCGTCGTGCTGCTCAACCGTGCACCGACCCTGCACCGTCTGTCCATCCAGGCCTTTGAGCCGGTGCTGGTCGAGGGCAAGGCTATCCACCTGCATCCGCTGGTCTGCTCGCCCTTCAACGCCGACTTCGACGGCGACCAGATGTCTGTCCACGTGCCGCTGTCCAGCCAGGCTCAGGCCGAGGCCCGCGTGCTCATGCTCTCTGCGAACAACCTGCGCTCGCCGGCATCCGGCAAGCCGGTCAACATCCCTTCGCAGGACATGATCATCGGTGTGTACTACCTCACCCAGGTTCGCGAGGGTCTGCCGGGCGAGAACCACGTGTTCTCGAGCTTCGACGACGCGCTGCACGCCTATGACTGCCGCTCCGAGGTCGACATGCAGGCCAAGATTCAGGTCCGCGTGTCCGCTGCCGATGCCAATGTCATCAACGAGGACGGCACCCGTATCTTCCGCGTCAAAAACGGCAAGAACGAGTTTGTCGACTACGACGTCACCGGTAACAAGACCGCGCGCTTCGAGACCTCTATCGGCCGCATCATCTTCAACCGCCAGTGCCTGCCCGAAGACTATGAGTTCATGAACTACAAGATGGTCAAGGGCGATGTGGCCAAGCTGGTTGCGGACTGCTGCGATCGCTATCCCGAGGCCAAGGTCGGCCCGATTCTCGACGCCATCAAGTACTCCGGTTTCCACTACGCTACCCGCGCCGGCCTCACCATCTCGGTGTGGGATGCTCTCGTCCCTGCCGAGAAGCAGGAGCTGCTCGACCGCGCCCAGGCCAACGTCGACCAGATCAACGAGTACTTCGAGGAGGGCTTCATCAACGAGACGGAGCGCCACATCGAAGTCGTTAACGAGTGGACCGCTTGTACCGACAAGGTCGCAGCGCTCATGCTCGACATGTTCGACGAGGAGAACCCGCTGTACATGATGGCCGACTCCGGCGCCCGTGGTTCTAAGACCTGTCTCTTATACACATCTCCGAGCCCACGAGACTACGCTGCATCT
>URGY01000189.1 GCA_900547505.1 uncultured Collinsella sp. | reverse complement strand
TCTACACAAGGCTATTCGTCGGCAGCGTCAGATGTGTATAAGAGACAGCTTCAACGCCACGCGGATCCGTGCGAACAGCTCCTCAATCGCAAACGGCTTGGTCAGGTAATCGTCGGCGCCGGCATCGAGCCCGGCCACCTTGTCCATCACGGCATCGCGCGCGGTGACCATTATCACCGGCACATCTTTGTGCTTGCGGACGCGCCGCAGGACCTCCATGCCGTTGAGCTGCGGTAACAGCACGTCGAGCAGAATCAGATCGTAGTCGCGCTCCAGCGCTAGGTCCACGGCGGTGCGGCCGTCGGCGGCGTGCTCCACCTGGTAGCCCTCGTGCTCCAGCTCGAGCGTCACAAAGCGGGCGATTTTCTCCTCGTCCTCTACGATTAGGATCCGTGCCATGCGTGCCCCCCCCGTCTGCGATTACTTGTCGTCGTTGAGATTTTGTTTGATGTCGTCCGCGGCATCGGCAGCGTGATTCATAAGGTTGTTGATGCTGCCGGGCACGTCGCCGTCGCTGTCGATGCGGTAGCGCATGCCAAAGAACAGGCCAATCAGCATCAGCCATATCGTGGCGCCCCAAGCAAACAGCGCGACGATGGGGATCAGGATGGGGATGTTGAGGATGATCGCATCGCGGCGCGTGGCAATAAACTTGGTGTCCAGGCTCAGGCGGAAGAGCTTTTTGAGGTACTCCCACACGCTGTCCATCTTCTTGGAGAAGTCGGTCTTTTCGCTCGACTTTTCGTAGGCGGCCTGCGCGGCGACCATCTCGGCCGAGGGCTCATCGACCGGCACGGACTCGGTGGCGGCGTGCGCCGACGTGGTTTGCGTCTTGCCCTGCGACTCGAGCCAAATGATGGCATCCAGAACGTTACCGTCGGCGGCGTCGAGCGCGGCCTTGGCATCGGTGTAGCTCACGTTGCACTTGGTGCGGATGGTTTCAACTTTTTCGAGGTCGTCCATGACCTGTCCTTTCGTTCGATGGGCGCGACGCCGGGCGATCTGCCCAGGCGCGAGCGTAGCGTTCGGCGGCCTGCGTTGCGCGGCGCCGCCCCGCCCCTTGTTCGAACTCTATAGTGCAGGTTATAGATTAAGCGATTCTTGAGCCAAGATTAATGTTGGATGAGTTTTTGGGTGGCGGTGGGAAAAGTATTAGACCTCGATAGCGGGGGATAGGGTACCGGTGCAAAACGGCGTCATAGGTTGGTCGAGCAGGCGGTTTTTCCATTGATGTCCGCATGACATGGGACACTTACCCTGCCGCCCCGCTCTGCCGCGGTGGCATATACCCGAACAGCGACCCTCTAAGGAGTTCGATACCGATGAGTGACAACGCAAAGCATCTCGCAAAGAAGTGCGTCAAGGACGCGGGGCCGTGCCTCGCGCTGTGCGTAGCCGGCGCAGCGGTCGCGCTGCTGGCTGTTCTGGGGCCATTTGACGTGCTCCGAAGTGCCAGTTCTCTGCACGTTTGCATGGCCCTTGCCGGCGCCATGATGACCGGCGGCGTGCTCGATCTGATTTTTTGGGTGCTCGACCCGTTTGGATGGAAGAACGAAGGGTAAGCCCTAAGGGACGGAAGGGCTGGAGCGGTTTGCTTGGCGATCGTGCAGAATGCGGGCTAGCGACTTACAGGGAAGTGGTGATCCGATGACGGTCTATGTGACGGGCGATGTTCACGGCGGCCTCGACATGCAAAAGCTGCGCGACTGGGATCTTGGGGATAGTCTGACGAGTGACGACTATCTCATCGTCGCCGGCGACTTTGGCTTTCCCTGGGATTTCTCTGCCGAGGAGTGCGCCGATATCGCCTGGCTGGAGTCGCGCCCCTATACCGTGCTGTTCGTCGACGGCAACCACGAGCGTTTCGATCACTGGGCGGAGCGACCCATGGAGTTGTGGCACGGCGGCCTGACGCAGCGCCTGTCGGACACCTCGCCCATCCGACGCCTGACGCGCGGCGAGGTTTTTGAACTCGACGGCTCAACGATCTTTACCATGGGCGGCGCCACGAGCGTGGATAAGGAATACCGCATTCCGTATTCCAGCTGGTGGCCGCAGGAGCTGCCGGACGAGCGCAACTTTGAGGAGGCGCGGGCAAAGCTCGAGAGCATGGGCTGGAAGGTCGACTACGTGATCACCCACACCTGCTCTACGCGCATGCTTTCGCCCACGCTTTATCCGGCACCCGGCTGGAATTGCCCCACGGTTGATCGACTTACGGCATTTTTCGATGAGCTGGAAGATCGCATGGACTACAAACGCTGGTATTACGGGCATTTTCATCGGGATGCCAACCCGGCCGAGCGCCATACCGTGCTCTACGACTGCATCATTCGCTTGGGTGACGAACTCCAGCCCTGGGATGTTGCGTAGAGGCGGGGTGGCTGGCTACTCGACCGTTACAGTGATGTTCTCGCGGTGCGCACGGATGACGTCCCATCTAAAGTGCTCGACCAGCTGTTCGGCAGAGCGCGGCGTGGTGTCCGGTGCGATGCCTGTTTGCCCGGCGAGCCATCCCAACAGTGCCTCGGGTGTGCCAAAGCGGGTGCGGAGCTCGCCCAGGTCCAGATCGCGATCGCGTTTGGAAAGGCGGCGGCCGTCCGGCGACATGAGCAGCGGAATGTGCGCGTAGCGCGGTGTGGGCAGTCCCAGCAGATGTTGCAGATAGATCTGGCGCGGCGTGGAACCAAGCAGGTCGCATCCGCGTACGATCTCGGTGACGCCCATGGCAGCGTCGTCGACCACCACGGCCAGCTGATAGGCAAACACGCCGTCGCTGCGACGCACCAAAAAGTCGCCGCACTCGGTGGCGAGTGCCTCGCATTGGGCTCCGTACGTGCGGTCAACGAATTCGACCACATCGTCTGCGAGGTCGTCGACGGCGGGCACGCGCAGGCGCGTGGCGGGAGCGCGCAGGACGCTGCGGCGGGCAACCTCCTCGGCAGAAAGGCCTCGGCAGGCGCCGCGGTAGATGGGCGTGCCGTCGCTCGCGTGCGGCGCGCTCGCGGCGTGGAGTTCGGCGCGCGTGCAAAAACAGGGGTAGGTGAGGCCGGCGTCTTGCAGCTGGCGCAAGGTGCTCTCGTACAGGTCGAGGCGATCGTGCTGGTAGTAGGGGCCTTCGTCCCACTCGAGTCCCAGCCAGGCTAGGTCGTCAATCAGTTGAGCGGCAAGTTCCGGGCGCTTGCAGCGATCGTCCAGGTCCTCGATGCGCAACACGATGCTGCCGCCCTGACTGCGGGCCGAAAGCCACGAGCACAGGCAGCTGAACACGTTGCCCAGGTGCATGCGGCCCGAGGGCGACGGGGCAAAACGGCCCACGACGGGCGCGGGAACGGAGGCGGGCTGCGTCGTTGGCGCGTCCGCGGCGGGCGTTGCTATGTTGCGTGCTTTGATATCCATGCGGACGAGTATAACGCGGGGTGCGATGGAGAGGCGCCACTGTGGTCCGCAAGTTGTCGAGGCCCTGAATTGCGTATGGCGGGCTGCAGACTCGGTGTTTTGATTCCTGTCCATCAACTTGGCACCTTAGACAACAGAAACCCCGGCAGCTCTTCGCAACTGCCGGGGTTTCCGCGGAAAAGGGGGACAT
>URGY01000188.1 GCA_900547505.1 uncultured Collinsella sp. | reverse complement strand
CACAAGGCTATTCGTCGGCAGCGTCAGATGTGTATAAGAGACAGGGCCATGGTCGAGGACGGCCGCATGGCTGTTCTGCCCAAGAAGGAGCAGGCTGTTCTCGGCAAGGAGCTCACCAAGCTCCAGACCAACCTCGGTGGCGCCCGCGACATGAAGGGTCTGCCCCAGGCTCTCTTCGTCATCGACACCAAGCGCGAGGAGAACGCCATCAAGGAGGCTCAGCGCCTGAACATCCCCGTCGTCGCTCTGATCGACACCAACTCCGATCCCGACGAGGTCGAGTACGGCATCCCCTGCAACGATGACGCTATCTCCGCTGTCACCCTTATGTGCGAGCTCATGGCTGACGCCTGCCTCGCTGGCTCCGGCAAGGAGCAGGTCTCCGAGGCCGAGATGGCCGCTGAGCCCAAGGCCGAGTAAATCAGTCTTAGTTAATTCTTTTTCATCTCTTTGAAAGGAACCACAATGGCCCAGATTACCGCCGCTATGGTCAAGCAGCTCCGCGAGATGACCGACTCCCCGATGATGGAGTGCAAGAAGGCTCTCGTCGAGGCTGACGGCGACATGGACGCCGCTGTCGACGTTCTGCGTAAGAACGGCCTTGCCAAGGCTGCCAAGAAGGCTGGCCGTGAGACCAACGAGGGCGCTGTTGCCGCGTTCGTCTCCGAGGATGGCAAGACCGGCGCTCTGCTCGAGCTCTCCTGCGAGACCGACTTCGTTGGCTCCAACGCCAAGTTCACCGGCTTTGCTTCCAAGGTCGCTGAGGTTGTCGCTACCACCGAGCCTGCTGACGTCGACGCTCTGCTCGAGAAGCCGATGGGCGAGGAGACTGTTTCCTCCGAGCTCACCGAGATGATTCACATCATGGGCGAGAACATGAAGATCTCCCGCTTCGCTGCCCGCAAGGCCGAGAACGGCGCTCTCGCTTCTTACATCCACATGGGTGGTAAGATCGGCGTCCTCGTCGAGTTTGCTTTCGAGAAGGCCGAGACCGCTCAGGCTGAGTCCTTCAAGACCTTCGCTCACGACGTTGCCCTTCAGGTTGCCGCCGTCGCCCCGATCTGCGCTACCCGCGATCAGGTCCCGGCCGAGACCGTCGAGCACGAGAAGCAGATCTACATGGCTCAGGCTGCCGAGTCCGGCAAGCCCGAGGCCATTCAGGAGAAGATGGCTGTCGGCCGTCTGGAGAAGTTCTACAAGCAGTCCGTGCTCACCGAGCAGGAGTTCATCAAGGACAGCTCCCTCACCATCAAGAAGTACGCTGAGCAGGTCTCCAAGGAGCTTGGCGACACCATTACCGTCGTTGCCTTTGACCGTCTGGTCCGTGGCGAGTAAATAAGCTCTTGTAGCTGGTAATGAGCAGGCTGTGGGTTTTACTCACAGCCTGCTTTTTCATGGCTCTTCTTAGAGCCTTTGATAGAATGTTGAGAGTTCAATCTAAAGGAGGATCGCTTTGTCCGACATCCGATATAAACGCGTGCTTCTTAAGCTTTCTGGCGAAGCACTGATGGGCGACGGCCAATATGGCATCGACCCCAAGGTTACTGACCATCTTGCCAAGCAGGTCAAGGAGCTGCTCGCCGTTGGTCATGAGGTCGGCGTCGTTGTCGGCGGCGGCAATATTTTCCGCGGCATGGCCGGCGCTGCCGGTGGCATGGAGCGTGCTCAGGCCGACTACATGGGCATGCTGGCAACCGTTATGAACGCGCTCGCCCTGCAGGATGCCTTCGAGCATAACGATGTTCCTTGCCGCGTGATGAGCGCTATTCAGATGAATGAGATCTGCGAGCCCTATATTCGCCGTCGCGCCATCAACCACCTTTCCAAGGGCAACGTCGTTATTTTTGCCGCCGGTTCGGGCAATCCGTACTTTACGACCGACACCGCCGCGGCTCTTCGTGCGTGCGAGATCGGCGCCGAGATTCTGATTAAAGCCACCAAGGTCGACGGCATCTACGACAAGGATCCCGTCAAGTGCGCCGATGCCGTCCGTTTTGACAAGATTACCTATCACGAGGTTCTCGTCCGCGGTCTGCAGGTTATGGATTCCACGGCTACGGCACTGTGCCAGGACAACCGTATGCCGATTTTAGTCCTCAACATCGATGGCGAGGACACCGTCAAGCGCGCGCTTTCGGGTGAGCCCGTCGGCACGCTCGTCTATCAGGAGGATTAAGCATGGCAGAGAACATCACCGCCCACATGGACAAGTCGCTCGAGTCCCTCAAGCATAACTTCTCCAAGGTCCGTACCGGCCGCGCCAATGCCAACATTCTGTCCGACATCACCGTCGATTATTACGGTGTTCCCACGCCGGTCACGCAGGTTGCCGCCGTCAAGACCCCCGAGGCCCACATGCTGCTCATCGAGCCGTGGGACAAGGCACTCATCAACGCTATCGTCAAGGCCATCGGCGCTTCCGATCTGGGTATTACCCCCAACTCCGATGGCACCGTCGTTCGTCTGCCGTTCCCGGCTCCCACCGAGGAACGCCGTCGCGAGCTCGTCAAGGAGTGCCGCGAGTACGCCGAGCAGGCCAAGGTGTCTATCCGTAACATCCGTCGCGACTTCAACAACAAGCTCGAGCGCGATGAGGAGCTCACCGAGGACGATGTCCGTCGCGAGCAGGCCAAGGTCCAGAAGCACACCGATGAGTATGTCGCCAAGGTCGAGGAGCTTCTGAAGGAAAAAGAAGCCGAGGTCATGGAGATCTAAGGTGCAATACGACGAGCATAAACTGGTCGAGTACTTTGCCGACGCCCCTGCGGGCGTCGGTTTTTCCGACCTTGACCTCAATAACATTCCGCACCATATCTCGTGCATTATGGACGGCAACGGTCGTTGGGCCACATCGCGCGGTCTTGCACGCACCGAGGGCCACAAGGCGGGTATCGTCTCCCTTCGCGAGATTATTACCGCTTGCGTGCGTCTGGGCGTCGACGTGCTTTCTGCCTATGCGTTTTCTACCGAAAACTGGAACCGCCCGCAGCATGAGGTCAACGTCTTGATGCACCTGTTTGCCAAGACGTTTATCGATGAGCTGCCGCTTCTGAAGCGCGAAAACGTGCGTGTTGTCTTTTTGGGTGACATTTCCGCGCTGCCCAAGAAGACCCGCGACGTTTTTGAACGCGGTCTTGCCGAGTGCGCCAATCACACCGGCATGACGCTGGCGCTTGCCGTCAACTACGGCGCGCGTGCCGAGATTACCCGCGCTGTCCGTCAGATCGCACTCGACGCTGCCGCCGGTAAGATCGATCCTGGCGCAATTGATGACGACATGGTGGCTTCCCACCTCTATACCGCCGGCCTTCCCGATCCTGAGCTTGTGATTCGCACTTCTGGTGAGCTGCGCCTTTCGAACTATCTGCTGTGGCAGGTGGCTTATTCCGAATTCTACGTCACCGATACCTATTGGCCTGACTTTGATCGTTGGGGCCTTGTCGACGCCATTTTGGCCTATCAGGGCCGTGACCGTAGGTTTGGTGGTCTGAGCAAGACCGAGGAGGCTTAATCGTGTCCGATCGTCCCAAGGCAACTGCTCCCAAGACATCTGAGCGCAAGGCTGTCGCTGCGGGAGCGCCCGCAGCGAAGAATGGCACCGGTTCGTGGCTTGCGGGCTTTATTACTCGTGCCGCCGCCGGTATCGTCTACGCCGTTGTCTTTATCCTGTGCCTGGT
>URGY01000187.1 GCA_900547505.1 uncultured Collinsella sp. | reverse complement strand
ACGAGATGCAGCGTAGTCTCGTGGGCTCGGAGATGTGTATAAGAGACAGGCAGTAATTGATGCCAAAGCAGCAGTAATACTGGTTGCGCAGTGTCAATCGCCCCATTTGAGTGCCCATCTCAAATGGGGCGTTTTGCGTGGGGAGTGTTGTATATGAAGATCGTGGTGAGCGCCTGTTTAATGGGCGAGAGCTGCAAGTATAACGGGCTCGACAACTACCATCGCGAGCTGGTCGAGGCATGCGAGCTCACGGGGACCGAGGTCCTCTTGGTGTGTCCTGAGGTCTTTGGGGGTCTGCCCACGCCGCGCAAGCCGTCCGAGATTGTGAACGGCGAGGTTCGTACCTGCGAGGGCATCTCGGTTGATCGCGAATTTCGCCTGGGTGCCCAACGTGCGCTCGATATGTGCGAGCAGGCGGGCGGTCCGTCCGAGATCGCCGCGTGCATTTTGCAGGACCGCAGCCCCTCTTGTGGCGTAGGCCGTATCTACGACGGAACCTTCAGCGGCACGCTCACTCCGGGCAACGGTGTTTTCGTCGACCTGCTCCTGCGCCACGGGTACCGCGTGATTCCGGCTAACGAGTTCGATCCCAGCATGTTGGAGCAATAATAAACCACCACAAAGGTGCCTGTCCCCTTTGTGGTGGTTTTGGGCCAGTCCTAGAGCGTGTGGCCGTAGGCGTTTGCGGCCTTGATGGCGGCGGCGAACTTCTCGTCGGTGAAGGGCTCGGGGTTTCCCTGCTTCCACTCGTTGGTGGCGTGTGCGAACTCGCACAGGGCCGGGATATCAGCCTCGGAAAGCCCGACCTGCTCAAGCGTCACGGGCAGGCCCATCTGCTTGTTAAAGGCGGCGTAGCGCTTAAGGTTCTCGGTGTCTCCCGTATAGGCAAACAGCACGAGCACGCCCAGACTCACGACCTCGCCGTGCAGGTAGGTGCCCTCACGCGGAATGCTGCACGTGGCGTTGTAGAACGCATGTGCCACGCTCGAGTTGTAGTAGTAATCGTTTTGGTTGGTCAGGTTGGAGACGTAGCCCGTGTTGACCACGATGTCGAGCGCGATCTGCTTGACGGCTTCGCTCGACAGGTCCTGGTGCACGTCCTCAAGCCCCTGGACGCCATAGGTAAACAGCGGCTCGGAGCAGGTGTGGGCGAGTGCCAGGCCTAGACCGGCGGTGTGCTCCAGGTTGCCGGCGCTCGTGGCGTACTCGACCTCGGGCTGCTTAGACAGGGCATCACCCACGCCGGCCCAGAAGTACTCTGCCGGAGCCTCGGCGATGATCTTGGGATTGATGAAGATGTGCGCGGGGCGGTTGGGGTACGAATAGCCCTCGAGCGAGCCATCGTCGTTGTAGACAACGGCAATGGCTGTCGCGGCCGAGCAGTTGGAGCAGATCGTCGGCACGGTAAAGACGATCTTCTTGAGCTCGATAGCTGCGGTCTTCACGGTGTCGAGTGCCTTGCCGCCGCCGCATGCGATAAGCACGTCAGCTTCCTGGCAGGCAGGGGAATTCACGACCTTGGCGATATTGGCACGCGTACTGTTGGTGCCGTAGACGCGCGTCTCGAGAATTTCGACGTCGGTACCCGCCAGCGCAGCTTCGATACCGGGAAGTGCTGCGGCCAGTGCCCGCTTGCCACCGATGATCGCGACCTTCTTCGCGCCGTACTCGGCCAGCGCGCCGGGCAGCTCGTCAAAGCAATCCTCGCCAACGGTGTAGTCGCTCATTCCAATCGTGCGCATAGCAACCTTCTTTCGTTCGATAAAGTGCTTTCAGGTATTTTGCTCCAAGAGAAGGTCCACAGCCGCGAGAAATTTCGAACGTATAAAACCAGTGTTGAGGGTTTTTCGCCGGCGCGGAACGTGCTAGCATACTCCGCATAAGCGTTGATGGGGACGAGTAGTCGGCCGTCCGCATGCTACAGAGAGCGGGGAGCGCTGAGAACCCGTGCATGCGACCGATGAAAATCACCCCGGAGCTGCGGTCCCAACGGACGTGCCGCGCAGGTTCGTCTTAGTAGACATCGCCGAGATGGTCGTCGATACAGACCAGCCGAGTAACGGATGCGAGCGCGCGGCGACGCGAGCGAGGGCATCTAAGCTGGGTGGTTAAGCGAAGAGCTTTTACGGGCAGACTGCCCGTTTTGTGGCGCTTCGTCCCAGCTTGTAGGGACGGGCGCTTTTTTGGTGCCCAGAGGGCGTGCGCGCCCATGACAAGAAAGGGGTACCGTGGCAAACGAGTACAAGCAGACGATGAATCTGCCCAAAACCGGATTTCCCATGCGTGCCGGTCTTTCCAAGTCCGAGCCCAAGCGACTCAAGGACTGGCAGGACAACAAGGTCTACGAGCAAGTTCTAAAGAAGAACGCGGGTCACAAGAAGTTCGTGCTGCACGACGGCCCTCCGTACGCCAACGGCCCGATCCACATCGGCCACGCCATGAACAAGATCTCTAAGGACATGATCAACCGTTACTGGATGATGCAGGGCTGCGAAGTTCCCTATGTCCCCGGTTGGGACTGCCACGGTCAGCCGATTGAGCATAAGGTCGAGGAGAAGCTCGGCACCGAGAAGTTCAACCAGACCTCCACGGCTAAGATCCGCGAGCTTTGCAACAAGTTCGCTGTCGAGAACATCGAGCTCCAGAAGGCTGGCTTCCGTCGCCTTGGCGTGCTTGGCGACTGGGACAACCCGTATCTGACGCTCTATCACCAGCATGACGCCGCCGACATTGAGGTCTTCAAGGCCATGTTCGACAAGGGCATGATCTATCGCGGCCACAAGCCCGTCCACTGGTGCAAGCACTGCCACACCGCGCTGGCCGAGGCTGAGATCGAGTACTCCGACGAGACGAGCCCGTCCATCTTCGTGCGCTTCGAGATGACCTCCAAGCCCGCCGGCCTCGAGAACTTCGACGGCCCGGTTGACTTTATCATCTGGACGACCACGCCGTGGACCATCCCCTCCGACCAGGCAGTTTCCCTCAAGCCTGGCTCTGCCTACGTCGCCGTTGATCACGAAGGTCGTGCCGAGGTCATGCTCGAGGACCTGGCTCCCAAGTGCTGCGAGGAGTTTGGCTGGGAGTACACCCCGGTCATGGTCGACGGCAAGCCCTATGTGGTTCCCGCCGAGACCTTCCACCACATCCACTACAAGCAGCCGATCTTTGACGGTGTCGAGGGCGTGGCGCTGCTGGCCGATTACGTCGGTGTCGATGACGGTACCGGTATCGTCCACAACTCGCCCGGCCACGGCGTCGACGACTACTTTGCCTGCCTCAAGGAGGGCATCACCGACATCTGCATGCCGGTCGATGACGACGGCAAGTTCTACACCGGTGAGGAGTTTGGCACCGGTGGCCCCTTCAGCGGTATGGATACCGATGAGGCCAACCCGCACATCATCGAGTTCCTGCGCGAGCGCGGCACCCTGGTCCTCGAGAAGAAGATCACGCACAGCTATCCGCACTGCTGGCGCTGCAAGCACCCGGTGCTCTTCCGTGCTACCGACCAGTGGTTTGTCTCGATGGACAAGACCGGCTTGCGCGAGCAGGCTGGCAAAGAGGTCCGCGAGAACGTCAAGTGGTATCCGGCCCACGCGGCCAACCGCATCGGTGCCATGGTCGAGCAGCGTCCCGACTGGTGCATCAGCCGTCAGCGCAACTGGGGCTGTCTCTTATACACATCTCCGAGCCCACGAGACTACGCTGCATCTCG
>URGY01000186.1 GCA_900547505.1 uncultured Collinsella sp. | reverse complement strand
CGCCCCGCGCCCGGTCCACGCCGCGCTCGACCTGTCCAGGCTCGAGGCCGCGGGCTTCCACATGCCCGACTGGGAGGAAGAGCTGGGGGAGTACTTCAAGACGCTCTAGTCGCTATTAACTTTTCGAGAGCAAAAGCCGCCGCTTGCTAACGGCGGCTTTTCTTGTTGGTGGCTATCGGCGCAGTGGTGCCAATAGTATTCTGTGGAAGATCTACCTCTCGCTTGTCTCGGTGGCGGACTTGCCGGGCTGGTCATCGTAGGCGTATTTGCTGTACACGTTGACCTCCCACTGCTTTTTTTCGACCTTTGCCACAGAATCCAGGATGAATCCGGTTGCAAGGCTCAGACCACAGAGGAACATAAACGATGCAGCAAGCATGGCAGTGGGGAAACGCGGGACCAGGCCGGTCTGAAAGTACTCAACAAAGATAGGAATGCCCAAAACCAGGCCGATAATCGCGAATAGAAGCGCGACGAGGCTGAAGAACTTCAGCGGGCGGTAGTCCTTGAATAGCGTGCCGATCATCGCAACGACTTTAATGCCGTCGCTCACGGTATTGAGCTTGGACTCGGAGCCTTCCGGACGGTCGCGGTACTCGATGGGCACGTCTTTGATGCGCCAACGGTGGTCGACGGCGTGGATCGAGAGCTCGGTTTCGATCTGGAAGCCCTCGGAAAGCACAGGGAAGGTTTTAACGAACGGGCGGCTCATGGCGCGGTAGCCTGTCATGACGTCATCGAAGCTGTAGCCATAGATCCACTTGATCATGGCGCGGACCAGATTATTGCCAAAGCCGTGGAAGGCACGCTTGTTCTCCTCGGCGTAGGTGCCGTTGGAAAGGCGATCGCCTACGGTCATGTCGGCCGTGCCGTTAAGGATGGGCTCGCAGAGGGCCTTGGCCGCCTCGGCGGGGTAGGTGTCGTCTCCGTCGACCATCAGGTAGCAATCGGCGTCGATATCGCGAAACATCTGGCGGCACACGTTGCCCTTTCCCTGACGGGGCTCAAAGCGGACTGTGGCGCCGTGCTCGGTGGCAATGCGTGAGGTATCGTCCGACGAGTTGTTGTCATAGACATAGACCGTCGCCTGCGGAAGCTCGCGGTGAAAGTCGTCGATGACCTTACCGATCGTGAGCGCTTCGTTGTAGCAAGGGATGATGACGGCGATGGATTCAGAATTCACTTAATGCTCCTTATACATTCAATCCTAGAAAGTATAGCCGTTTGGGCCTGGCATCCTAAGATGTGGGTTAGTTCTCCAGTTTTGCTGCGCGAATCGTTTGCATGGCCGTCGGGTCTATACTGTTCGTTTGTCAACGATTACGAGTAAAGGAGTTGCATCCGTGTCGGATCAGACAAAGCAACAAGAAACTCGCAGTCTGCCTGCGACGTTTGCTAAGAACGAATTTGAGAAGGACGCGTTTATCCTTCGTCAGCTGGTTACCAAGGATTTTAAGATCAAGTATCGCCGTAGCGTTCTGGGCGTCGCATGGTCGGTGCTCAACCCGCTGCTGATGATGATCGTCATGGCCATCGTGTTCTCGACGATTTTTGGCCAGGGCCGCAATGGCTCAATGACGCCCGAGATGTACCCGCTGTACTTGATCGTGGGTAACATTACCTTTGCCGTCATGTCCGAGTCTACTAACCAGGCCCTGACGTCGATCGTGGGCGCTGCCCCTCTGCTCAAGAAGGTTAAGGTGCACCGCTGGGTCTTCCCGGTGCAGAAGGTGCTCTTCTCGCTGGTCAACTTTGCCTTCTCGCTGGTCGCCGTCGCCATCGTCATGCTGTGGTTCCGCGTTATGCCTTCTTGGCACCTTATTCTGCTGCCGGTTTGCCTGCTGCTGCTTATGTGCTTCTGCATGGGCCTGGGCATGATGCTCTCTGCCCTTACGGTCTTCTTCCGCGACGTTATGCATCTGTGGAGCGTCGTCATTACGGCGTGGACTTACATTACGCCCATCTTCTGGACGACTGACTATATTGCGCAAATGCCGCATCTCGTGCGTATCTTGATGTATGCGAACCCCATGTTCAACTACCTGCAGTTTATGCGCGATATCTTCCTGTTCCAGACTACGCCCTCGCTTATGACGTTTGGTATGTGCGTCGCTTGGGCGGTTCTTGCGCTTATTATTGGCTATACCGTGTTCCATAAGTCCGAGCGCAAATTTATCCTCTACATCTAAGGAGTGCTGTGATGACTGAATCTGTTGTTGATTACAGCGAGCAGCCTCTGGCTGTCGAGGTCGACGACGTCACCATGATCTTTAACATGGCGTCCGAGTCGCTGACCAACCTCAAGGAGTACTTCATTAAGCTTGCCAAGCACGAGCTGTTCTTTGAGGAGTTTAGGGCGCTTAAGCACATCTCGTTTGATATTCATCGCGGCGAGGTTGTGGGTCTGGTCGGCACCAATGGCTCCGGCAAGTCTACGATGCTCAAGATTATCGCTGGCGTTCTTGAGCCTAGCGAGGGCAGCGTTAAGGTGCACGGTAACATCGCGCCGCTGATTGAGCTTGGCGCCGGCTTTGACCCCGAGCTGACCGCCCGCGAGAACATCTATCTGAACGGCGCCCTGCTCGGCTATACCAAGGAGTTCATCGACGCCAACTTTGACGGCATTATTGAGTTCGCTGAGCTGCAGAACTTTGTCGATATGCCGCTTAAGAACTTCTCCTCGGGCATGGTGGCGCGTATCGCCTTTGCAATCGCGACGATTACCGAGCCCGATATTCTGATCGTTGACGAGACGCTGTCCGTCGGTGATGTGTTCTTCCAGCAGAAGTGCGAGGACCGTATCCAGCACTTTATCCAGAGCGGCGACGTGACGGTTCTGTTCGTTTCGCACTCTATGGAGCAGGTTGAGCGCATCTGCCAGCGTGCCGTTTGGATTGAGAAGGGTGACCTTCGCATGGACGGCCCGGTCGATAAGGTCTGCAAGGCGTACCGTGAGCAGTTCAACTAGGTTATAATTACTTGCGCCTGACAGGCTTGCGCTTGCTTGGGCGCGCTGTTATTTGCTCCATTAGCTCAGTTGGATAGAGCAGGGGACTTCTAATCCCAAGGTCGACGGTTCGAATCCGCCATGGAGCACCATCGTTTATTAAGCCCGGACCGCTTGATGGTCTGGGCTTTTTCGTCTTGTATGCTGCTGGAGCCGAGCGCGAGCAAGCCGCTACTGTTCGTTGGGGTTGGCATTTTACTTTTCGAGATGCTCCCTCAGCAGCTCCAGCGCGTGTGCGTAGCCCTGCAGGCCCTCGCCGGTGATGGTGGCGAAGCAGGCCAGGCGGGCGTAGCTTACCTGGCGGAAGTCCTCGCGTGTTTCGACGGCGCTGATATGGACCTCCACAGCCGGGATGGCGACGGCCTTGAGGGCGTCGAGGATCGCGACGCTCGTATGCGTATAGGCGGCCGGGTTTATGACGATGCCGTCGACCTTGCCGTAGGCCTCCTGGATCTTGTCGACGATGCTGCCCTCGTGGTTGGACTGGAAGACCTCGACCTCGTTGAAGCCCTGTGCAGTGCCCGCTTCCTGGCAGATCTGCACTAAGCGGTCGTAGTTATCGCTGCCATAGATGCCCGGCTCGCGAATGCCGAGCATGTTGAGGTTGGGGCCGTTGATGACGAGTGCTTTCATGGTTGCTTCCTTTGCGGTTGGAAAGCCACCACAAAGGTGTCTGTCCCCTTTGTGGTGGCTTAGGTTAGAGAGCGGGTGGGAGGGTCTCGAGGAG
>URGY01000185.1 GCA_900547505.1 uncultured Collinsella sp. | reverse complement strand
AGCGACAACTTGTCATTCAAAGAGGACGGCATGACCAGAAGGTCTATGCCGTCCTTTTTTCATGCCAATTTGTTCGCTCTGGTGGGCGCTCGCTGTCGTTGCCGAAACATCGACGTTGTCTTGGTCGAAACCTGCCAAAAAGGGACAGGTTCATTTTGGTCGGTTTTATCTGGGCAAACGTGGTCGTCTATCGCAATGTAGTCGTTGGGGACGTTCTTGTTTGACTAGTCGTTTAAGAACGTCCCCAACGACTATATAGAACGAGAGTGGATAATCTCCCGGTATGACCATATTCATACTCAAGGTGGGAGATTATCCACTCTCGTTTCTGTTCTTCCTATATTTGCAGGAACAGTTCGTGGAGGCGGGTATCCTCGTCGAGTTCGGGGTGGAAGGTTACGCCGAGCTGGCTGCCCTGGCGGGCGGCGACGATGCACCCGTCGACTTTCGCTAAGGCCTTGGCGTCGCCGTGGACCTCGACGATGCGGGGTGCGCGGATAAATGTCAGCGGCACTTCACCATCGATGCCGGCTACCTGCCCCTTGGTTCGAAAGCTGCCGAGCTGCCTGCCGTAGGCATTGCGCTCGACAAGTACATCCATGGTTGCCAAACGCGGCGTCCCCTTATCGTCATGGGCGGCAAGGTCGTGAGCCAGCAGAATCAGGCCGGCGCATGTGCCCAGGACGGGCATGCCTTCAGCGATGCGGGCACGAAGCTCCTCGAGCATGCCCAACTCATCAAGCAGCTTCCCTTGAACGGTAGACTCGCCGCCGGGAAGTACCAGACGGTCAAAGTCCTGCTTCAAATCGGCCGCCTGCCTCAGCTCAATACAACGTGCGCCCAGCTCGGACAGCCTCGCCTCGTGCTCGGCAAAAGCACCTTGGACCGCCAGCACGGCGACCGTCTGGTCTGCGTAATCGCTCATGTGCGATCCTTTCTGCTGGACTAGCGTCCGCGCTCCTCCATGATGATCTCGATCTCGTCGGCGTTGATGCCCACCATGGCCTCGCCTAGATCCTCCGAAAGCTCAGCGATGAGCTTGGCGTCGGTGAAGTTGGCCACAGCCTTGACGATGGCGGCGGCGCGCTTGGCCGGGTCGCCGCTCTTAAAGATGCCCGATCCGACAAAGACGCCTTCGGCGCCCAGCTGCATCATCAGCGCGGCATCGGCGGGGGTCGCTACGCCACCGGCAGCAAAGTTCACGACGGGAAGCTTGCCCGTGGCATGGACCTCGCGCACCAGCTCGACCGGAACCTGCAGTTGCTTGGCTGCCTCAAAGAGCTCGTCGTTGCGCAGGGCAATAACGTCGCGGATCTGCTTTTGGATCTTGCGCATGTGGCGCACGGCCTGGACCACGTCGCCCGTGCCCGGCTCGCCCTTGGTGCGGATCATCGTGGCGCCTTCGGCGACGCGGCGCAGCGCCTCGCCCAGGTCGCGGGCACCGCAGACAAACGGGACGTCAAACTGGGTCTTGTCGATGTGGTAGACATCGTCGGCGGGGGAGAGAACCTCGGACTCGTCGATGTAGTCGATCTCGATGGCCTGAAGGACCTGCGCCTCGACGATGTGGCCGATGCGGCACTTGGCCATGACGGGGATGGAGACGGCCTCTTGAATGCCCTTGATCATCTTGGGGTCACTCATGCGCGACACGCCGCCGGCGGCGCGGATGTCGGCCGGGATGCGCTCGAGAGCCATGACGGCGCAGGCGCCTGCCTCCTCGGCGATGCGTGCCTGCTCGGGCGTGGTGACGTCCATGATGACGCCGCCCTTGAGCATCTGCGCGAGCTCGCGGTTGAGTTTGACGCGATCGGCCTTGCTGGTCTGTTCTGCCATGGTTGCTCCCTTGGTTGGCATGTGCATTGCTTGACGGAACATCCTATCGGGTAGCTGGGTATGGCGAAATACTCAGTTTTCGAGATAATAATAAGGTCAGACTAATGTCAGATTGAATGACTCGATAAGGTCAGGTGACAAACTCATGCTTGACTATAATTTGGAACAACGCGGCGAGGCATCGCTCTATGAGTATGTTTACCAGCAAATTCGAGATGATATCGTTGCTGGGCGCATTGCAGCGGGAGAGCATCTGCCGTCTAAGCGCGCCTTTGCCAGTCATCTGGGAATCAGTGTCATTACCATCGAGAATGCATATAGCCAGTTACTTGCCGAGGGCTATATTTGTTCAATGCCGCGGCGTGGCTACTACGCTTGCGAGCTTCCGGATGCACCGGTTTTGCCTTTGGCTACGGGGAGTATCGATCGAGATGCCGTCTCTGTGGGCCCCAGCGCGCATGATGTCAACGGACGGGTCGAGCGATTCGATACACTTTCTCCTTCCGCTTTGGAGGCGGCGCGGCTTTGGCAAAGCGCGCTACGGGTGACGCTGACATCCGAAGACGAACGTGAAGTCTTTTCGCCCGCGCCCGCGCAGGGCACCGCTCGGCTGCGACGCGCAATTGCTCACCATCTGCGTGGGACAAGGGGCATGAATGTCGATCCCAACAACATTGTTATCGGTGCAGGCGCCCAGCTGCTCGATACCATGCTGGTTCAGTTGCTTGGAGCCGACAAGGTGTATGCCGTTGAGGATCCGGGCTATTTGCGCCTGACGCGCATCTATCAGGCTATGGGCTGCAAAGTTCGACATGTCCCGTTGGATGACGACGGCGTGGACTTGAGCATTCTGCAGAAAAGCGGGACCGATGTCCTTCACCTGATGCCGTCCCATCAGTATCCGACCGGTCTTGTGACGAGCATTGCGCGTCGCTATGCGCTACTGAGCTGGGCTGCCGAGCGACCAGGTCGGTATCTCATCGAAGATGACTTTGATTGTGAGTTTCGCCTTGCCGGCAAGCCGATTCCCGCGCTCGCATCAATCGATGCCGCTCAGTCGGTTATCTACACCAACACGTTCTCGAAGAGCCTGTCATCGGCGTTGCGTTTGGCGTATATGGTGTTGCCCGATGAGCTGATGGAGCGGTTTAGGCGCAACCTTGGTTTTTACGCCTCGTCGGTGAGCTCTGTTGATCAGGTTGCCTTGGCGCGTTTGCTGGAATCGGGTGATTACGAGCGGCATGTGAACCGCGTGCGCGTGCGCGCTCGCGAGGCGCGCGATGGGCTGGCGGCGCTTGTGCGGAAGGCGTTTCCGGCGGGGGAGGTCTCGATCGCACACGCGGACGCGGGCCTTTACTGCACCGTGGTTGCGGAGCGCGGAGCGGACGGAAGCTCTTTTGCGCGAGCCCTCACGCGCTCGGGTATCCCTTTTGTCGATATCAGTGACTGTTATTGGTGTGTCGATGGCGCATCTGTCCCTGAAAACTCAACTCAAATTCTTGTTCAGTATGACGATCTGAGTCCAAAAGTGCTAACTACCTTTGAATTGCAGCTAGTGGGGGCACTCTGCAACCTAAGTGAGTAGACTTTTGGCACTTTGGCGACCAAGCAGTTTTATAACAAGCTATTTACCTGCGGTTTTGAAAAGCAGGATGATCGGTCTGCTCGGGCTGTTCAAAAAAGTCTACTCACTTGCCGCGCACAGCTCCCGCACGAGGGAAAATGGGGTTTTCAACAGGGCCCCGTCCAGTTCTTGGCAAGCTTTTGGCCAGTTGGGGAGGGCTGTTGAAAACTTAACAGACCGTTCGATGCCATTTTTGGTGCGTTCGCGCCAATGCGAGACAGGCTGGGTTGAAATTCGTGTTTTCCTGTGCCTATGAAGGATCTGCTTTGTGACATATCGGC
>URGY01000184.1 GCA_900547505.1 uncultured Collinsella sp. | reverse complement strand
GATCGACAGCATGGGCGACAAGGACGCCGCACGCCGAACGGCTGCCGCGGCGGGCGTGCCCATCGTGCCGGGCTGCGATTTGCTCAAAAGCCCCGAGGAGGCAACGGCCGAGGCCGAGCGCATTGGCTGCCCCGTGCTTATTAAGGCGCGTGCAGGTGGTGGCGGTCGCGGCATTCGCAAGGTCGAGCGCGTGGAAGATGCAGCAAAGGCGTTCATCGAGGCGCGTGCCGAGGGCGAGGCCGTTTTTGGCGACGGCGAGTGCTACATGGAGAAGTTCGTCGCGCCGGCGCACCATGTCGAGGTGCAGATTATGGCCGATAAGCAGGGCCATGTGTTTTCGCTCGGCGAGCGCGAGTGCTCGGTGCAGCGCCGCAACCAAAAGCTAATCGAGGAGAGCCCCGCGCCGTGCCTCGACGGACACGACGACATTCGTGCTCGCATGCACAAGGCGGCACGCGACCTGGCTCGTGCCGTCGGCTACGAGGGAGCCGGCACCATCGAGTTTTTGTACTCGGACGACGGCAATTTCTACTTTATGGAAATGAACACGCGCTTACAGGTGGAGCATCCGGTTACGGAGTTTGTGACCGATACCGACTTGGTCAAGTGGCAGCTGCGCGTGGCAGCCGGCCAGCCTCTGCCCTTTGAGCAGGAGGACATGCCGGTCCGCAACCATGCCATGGAGTGCCGCATCAATGCCGAAACGCCGGACTTTCTGCCGTCATGCGGAACGGTCACCGCGTTGCGTGTGCCGGGTGGTCCTCGCGTGCGCTGGGATTCCGCCATGTTTACCGGTGCGAACGTTCCGCCGTACTACGACTCCATGCTCGGCAAGCTCATCGTGTGTGCGCCCACGCGTGACGGCGCCATTCGCAAGATGCGCTCGGCCCTGGGTGAGCTCGTGATTGAGGGCGTGAGCGAAAACAGCGAGCTTCAGCTCGACGTGCTGGCAAAAGACGAGTTCTTGTCGGGCATGTACCACACCGATCTGATGGGGCATCTCTATGCTGATGAATAGAAAAGCGAAGACGGTCAACGTCCTCGAGGGGCCGATGACCGAGTCGTGCGCCGAGTTTCCCGCGCGCCACGTGTTTATCA
The DNA here is from genome assembly GCA_900547505.1 of uncultured Collinsella sp. Taxonomy (GTDB): domain Bacteria; phylum Actinomycetota; class Coriobacteriia; order Coriobacteriales; family Coriobacteriaceae; genus Collinsella. The sequence goes on along the minus strand of URGY01000184.1, from coordinate 2,693 downwards.
AGTGTCCGGAGTGCCGCCGTGTGATCGATGAGACACGCCTGCACGACAACCTCGAGGTCTGCCCTCGTTGCGGCAAGCACTTTCGCGTGAGCGGTCGCGCGCGCATGCGCATGACGGTCGACGAGGGCACGTTTGAGGAATGGGATGCCAATCTGGCGTCGGAGGATTTCCTCTCGTTTCCCGGCTATGCCGACAAGCTCAAGAGCGTGAGCGAGCGTTCGGGCGAGCGCGATGCCGTTGTGTGCGGCAGGGGCAAAATCTGCGGTTGCGATACGGCGCTCTTCTTTATGGACGCCAACTTTATGATGGGCTCGATGGGTTCCGTGGTGGGCGAGAAAATCTGTCGCACATTTGAGCGTGCGACCGAGCTGGGATTGTCAGTTGTCGGCTTTACCGTTTCGGGCGGTGCACGCATGCAAGAGGGCGTGACATCGCTTATGCAGATGGCCAAGATTTCTGCGGCGGTTCGGCGCCACAGCGAGGCGGGTGGTCTGTATATCACGGTGCTCACCGACCCCACGACTGGAGGCGTAACCGCGAGCTTTGCCATGGAGGGCGACATTATCCTGGCCGAGCCCGATGCCCTGACGGCATTTGCCGGCCCGCGCGTGATCGAGCAGAACATGCACAAGCGCCTGCCCAAGGGATTCCAGCGCTCCGAGTTTTTGTTGGAGCACGGCTTTTGCGATGCCGTTGTACCGCGTGGCGAGATTGCGCTCACGGTAGGCGAGCTGCTGGCGCTGCACGAAGGGCACGCGCCCGGCCTGGGGGCACCGCATGAGATCGTGCATACGGGCCGCTGCGGCAAAAAGCTGGGACATTTGTTCAAGCGATCGGCCGCGCCAAAAACCGCGCTTGAGATTGTCAAGCAGACCCGCTCGGCAGATCGCGCCACGGCGGGTGAGATGATCTCGCTGGGCCTGGATGGATTTGTGGAGCTGCACGGCGACCGTTACTTTGGCGACGATGCTGCCGTGGTGGCTGGCATTGGCTGGAAGGACGGGCGACCCGTGACGGTTATCGCCATCGAGCGCGGCACCACGACCAAAGAGCGTATGCGCCGCAACTTTGGCATGGCGCATCCCGAGGGCTACCGCAAAGCGCGTCGCCTGATGCGCCAGGCCGAAAAGTTTGGTCGACCGGTTCTGTGCCTGGTCGATACTTCGGGCGCGTTTTGCGGCATCGGTGCCGAGGAGCGCGGCCAGGGCGAGGCGATTGCCCAGAACTTGATGGAGATGAGCGGCCTTAAGACGCCGATTGTCTCGGTGGTGACAGGCGAGGGCGGCTCTGGTGGCGCGCTGGCGCTGTCCGTGGCCGACCGCATTCTGATGCTCTCGAGCTCGGCCTATTCGGTCGTGAGTCCCGAGGCCTGTGCGTCGATCCTGTGGAAAGATACCGAGCGCGCGAATGAGGCCGCCGAGGCGCTTAAGCTCACGGCTCCCGATCTGTTGGGGCTCGGTATCATCGACGGCATTGTTGACGATAGGGGCCTGTCGCATGAGGAGATCGCCGGCGCCGTCATGTCCTCGGCATTTGATGCCTTCGATACGCTTGGGCGGCTCGACGACGCGACCCTCACAAACCTCCGCTACGAAAAGTACCGCGCAATCGGTCGGTACCGCACGATGTGACAAAGGGACAGCCCGCATGTCACATTGGGAAAGGCGTTCCATGTCACAAGTTTCTAACACCTCGTTTACAACGACGGTTTCATCAAACGCCATGGCCGTGGTGGACTATCTGTCCAAAAGCATGATGTCGGCGCTGCCCTTTATTGTCTGCGCGGCGTTGTTCCGCACCGTCGCCGTCATTATGGGCGAAGGCATGCTGGGCCTGTGGTCTGCCGATTCCGATGTTTATCGCCTGTTCTACAGTTGGCTCTATAACGCCGGCTACTACTTTTTGCCCATTTATCTTGGTTGGGCGGCCGCCCGCCAGCTCGGTTGCTCGGAGCAGCTGGGCATGATGCTGGGCGGCGTATTGATTGCGCCCGATCTGCTTAAGCTCGTCGATGCCGCATCGACGACGGGGACATCGATGACTTCCGTGTATGGTCTGCTTCCCGCGCCGGTCAACGATTACACGACGACTGTTATTCCGGTTCTCATCTCGGTGCCCGTGCTATGGCGAGTGGAGTGTTTCTTTCAGCGCGTTATCCCCAAGGCCGTGGCGTTTTCGTTTGTTCCGTTTGCGACCATGCTTGTCATGGTTCCGGTGTCGCTGTGTGTTACGGCGCCGGCGGGCAGCTATCTGGGCATGCTGTTGGGCCAGCTTATGTTTATGCTTGGCAATTCCGGTGGCATCGTGTCGCTGCTCACGCTCATGGGGCTTGCCGCGGGCTGGGAGTTCCTAAAGATCGCGGGCGTCAGCAACGTCGTCCTATCGCTCGCCTACGCGCAGTTTATGAGTGTGGGAACGGATTCGTGCATCCTGATCGCCGCAACGATGGCAACGTTCGCCGTTTGGGGCATGCCCTTTGGCGCGTCGCTTCGCGTTGCGGATAAGGACGAGAAGGCGCTCATGCTGGGCTATTCGATCTCGGGCGTGCTTGGTGGCGTAAGCGAGCCGGCGCTGTACGGTTGCGGCTTTAAATATGGCAGGTGCCTGACGTGCATGGCCATTGGCGGCGCCGTCGGAGGCCTTGTTGCGGCCGTGGGCCACGTTACGGCTGTCTCTTATACACATCTGACGCT
>URGY01000183.1 GCA_900547505.1 uncultured Collinsella sp. | reverse complement strand
GGCATAGACCTTCTGGTCATGCCTTGCCTTTTGAATGACAAATTGTCGCTCTGGGTGGCGCGCAGCGTCGACCGGCCCGCCGTTCATTAGAACGGCGGAACCTCTAGAGCAAAGTGACGCTAAAGCTGCGGACATCCGTCTCGCCCGGCGCCAGCGTAATGGTGTTGACCTTGTGCTCAAAGACGTCGTCCTCGGTGTCCATGGTGGTATGACCGGTCCAGGGCTCGAGCGCCACAAACGGGGCGTCGTTGGCGGCAGACCACACGCCGATGTACTTAAAGCCCTCAAAGTCGATCTTGACGCCGTGGCCCGACTTGCGGCCGCGCAGCGTGAGCGTGGAGCCCGGGGTATCGGTGAACATGATGGCATCGTTATCGAAGCTGCGGTGCGTGATGGGCAGCACGTCCGAGTTATCGGGAGCCTTGTAGCTACCCTCGAACGTCATGAGGCCATCGGGCGTGATGATGGGGGCCTCGTTGGTCCAAGCCTCGGTAAATGCCAGCTCGTAATCCTCGAACGTCTCGTTCTCGGTACCGGGAGCCGGCACGTTAAATGCAGGGTGGCCGCCCACCGAGAACGGCAGGTCCACGTCGCCGGTGTTGGTGACGGCAAAGGTCTGGGTAAGCGTGGCGTCACCAGTCAGGGCATAGGTCATGTTGAGCTTAAAGTGGAAGGGGAAAGCCTTGAGCGACTCAGGCGTGTCGGTGATCTCGTAGGTGACGGACGAGCCGTCCTCGGAGACCTCGACCAGCTTGTGCTCGACGATGCGCGCGAGGCCGTGACGCGGCATCTCGCAGGTGCCGGCCGCAGACGCCGCCGTGTTGTTGCGCAGTGAGCCCACAATGGGGAACAGGATGGGCGCGTGCTTGCCCCAAAAGGCGGGATCGCCCTGCCACAGATACTCATTGCCGTTGAGGGCAAGGCTCGTGAGCTGGGCACCCATGGAATCGATGGCCGCGGTAAGGCCGCCGCGCTTGATGGTAGTGACGGTGGACATGCTACTTCCTCCAAAAGTAAACAACAGTGTCGAGGGCTATTGTGCCACTCTTGGCGGCAAGGAGAAGCGGCAGGCGCAGTTATTGAGCGATTGCGTAAAGGTCGAATCCGCCCTGCGGCGTGCTGTCGACCGTATCGGGCGCCTGCGAGTTAAAACTCACGGGAACCATGCGCTTTGAGGCACGGAAGCGCGTGCCATCGGTGGCGACGGGTGGCTCGTCGACCGTGAGCTCGTAGTCGCCGGGCTTGAGTTCGATACCGTCGCCAGCGGAGTTGACATATTGATACTCGTCAATCGCCTGCCCTCTGAGTGTGCGGCCCACGATATGGATGAGCATCTGGCTGTCGCCGCGGGCGGTGTCCCATGTCGCACCATCCTTAACCTCGACCGACACATGCACCGAGCGCGTGCGGCTGAGCGATTGCTCGACAGACATCTCGACCTTGGCGGCATCTTTGCGCTGTTGTTCCACATGGCTCCAGACATTTCCGATCGCCGAGCAAGCGATGACGCCGGCCATAAAGGCGATAAGGATGGGACCGAGCGGAGAGCGACGTCCTGCATCTTCCTCGCGAGACAGATTGGGGCGATGCGTGGGGGCGGGCGCCTGGGCACCCTGCGCGGGCACGTCGAGTATGCTGAAAGATGCCGTGCTGCCGGGGTCGATGTTATGGCGCGGCTGCGGGGTCTTGGCCGGCGAGATGGACATGTCCGCCGGCTCACCGAGTGTGGCCGTGGCATCGGCCTTTGCCTCGTCGGCCTCGGCCTGAGCCCAGGCCTGTTCAAAGGTTAGGGGTTCGGCGGAGTCGGAAGCGGCATCCGTCTCGACGGCATCGTTGCCGGTCTCGTCCTCGTCGCTCGACACGTCACGCGACGCGGGCTCGTCCCACCCCTCGTCCGGAGCCTCGCCCTCGCTATACCACCATTCAAAGTTATCGATATCCATACGGGGCGCCCCTTAGGCCTCGCAAATAAACACTTGCTAGCCTTATACCCTCAGACGGTGCTGGAGCTCGCCGGCACAGACAGGAAAACCGTCACAACATTCGACGCTTTTCCTCGTTTTCGAGATTTTCACCGAATGTTGTGACGGTTTGGGCGACTGGCTGGCAGCGCAATGCGACAAAGGGACTGTCTCTTTGTCGCATTCTGTTAGAGTTGCAGGGATTGAATCCCGCCTATTCATGCGACATTGGAGTGACAACCTTGACCGCTGCAACCACGCCTAAAAGTAAGTCAACCGCTGCCGCGCTCTCCCCCGCGCGCACCAAGCTCTGCCTGGCACTGCTCGTGCTGTTGGGATTCTCGCTCGGCTGCTCCGAGTTCGTGGTCATCGGCATCGAAAGCGACTTGGCGACGGAGCTCGGCATCTCGCTTGCCACCGCGGGCCAGCTTATCAGCGTGTTCGCGCTTGTCTACGCTATCGCCACGCCGGTGCTTGCGCTCAGCACGGGGCGTTTTCGCCGCTACCAGCTGCTCGTGTGCTACAGCATCGTCTTTGTGCTCGGCAACCTGGTCATGGCGTTGGCGCCCAACTTCCAGGTGCTGTTTATCTCACGCATTGTCCTGGGCTCCGTCTCGGGCGCACTGCTCGCCGTTGGTGTGACGTACATCCCCGAGCTGCTGTCCCCGCAGCAAACTTCGCTTGCCATCTCGGTGGTATATGGTGCGTTTTCCGTAGCAATGGTCTTTGTGACCTCGATTGGCAAGTTTGTGGCCGACACGCTCGATTGGCACGTGGCCATGTACGGCACGCTGACCTTTGCCGTTTTGATCTGCGGAGCGCTCGTGGCGTTTATGCCGCGCGCCGGGCAAACCGACGAGCCTGCCACCTTTCGCGAGCAGGCGGGTCTGCTACGCGAGCCGAGCATCATCACCGGCATGCTCATCTTTTTGTTTGGCGTGGGATCGGTCTACGTATTCTACGGCTACGTGACGCCTTATCTTGAGCAGGTGCTGGGTATGGGCACCGTTCAGGCAAGCACCACGCTTATGGCCTACGGCGTGTTCTGTCTGATCTCGAACATCCTGGGCGGATGGATCGATGCACGCTTTGGCATGAAGGCGCTGCTTGTGACGTTTGTGCTGCAGGCTGCGGCGCTACTCGGGCTGTTTGCTGTGGGCGGCACCATGCCGCTCGCGCTGGTCTTTGTCTTTAGCTTGGCGATGCTCATGTACCTGTTCTCGGTGTCGTGCATCACACACTTTATGGACGTGGCTCGCAGCCGCCATCCCAAATCGATGGTGCTCGCGAGCTCGGTTGAGCCCATGGCGTTTAATGTCGGCATTTCGTTTGGCACCGCGGTGGGCGGCGCCGTGGTAAGCGGAGTTGGCATTGCGTACGTGGGTGCCGTGGGTGCCGTGTTCTCGCTTGTGGCCTGGGCGCTCACGCTGGTGACGATCAAGCTGGCGCGCTGGGAGCGCCGTCGTCAATCAGCACGGCCCCGGATGCAGGCATAGGGGCGAACATAGCCCAAGGTGGCGAGCAACCGGTGAAAACCGCCCAATATGAGTATGTTTATCCGCCTGGAAGCTTCAGCAGTGCAATTTCGTGTACTTCAGATACACGCTTTTCTACGATTTCGTGTATTTCAAGTACATGAAATAGTACTAAACTATGTATCTGAAGTACACGAAATTGGAAAGGCGGCCCCATGCGCAGATCAATCGAGTCCGTTATCGAATCATGGGCGACAAAGGACGCCTCACGCCCCCTCCTCATCCGTGGTGCGCGACGCGTAGGCAAAACGTACGCTGCCGAGGAAACTGTCTCTTATACACATCTGACGCTGCCGACGAATAGCCTT
>URGY01000182.1 GCA_900547505.1 uncultured Collinsella sp. | reverse complement strand
CACAAGGCTATTCGTCGGCAGCGTCAGATGTGTATAAGAGACAGGGAGTAGACCTCGGTGTCGAAGACGAAGACGTTGACGTTGTGGCCAGAAGCCAAGACGTGGTCCAGGCCACCGAAGCCGATGTCGTAGGCCCAGCCGTCGCCGCCGAAGATCCAGAAAGACTTCTTGGTGAGGTAAGCCTTGTCGGCGAGGATCGCCTTGGAAGCGTCGCAGCCGCACTTCTCGAGCTCGGCAACGTAGGCAGCGGCAGCGGTCTTGGAGGCCTCGGCGTCGTTGACGGAGTCGATCCAAGCCTGGCCGGCGGCCTTGAGCTCATCGGACGGACCATCGGCAGCGATGATGTCCTGGGTAGCGGCGATCAGCTTCTTCTGAACGGCCTCATAGCCAACGGCCATGCCCAGACCGTGCTCGGCATTGTCCTCGAACAGGGAGTTGTTCCACGCCGGGCCGTGACCGTCCTTGTCCTTGCAGTAAGGAGCGGTGGCAGCGGGGTTGCCCCAAATGGAGGAGCAGCCGGTGGCGTTGGAGATGAACATGCGGTCGCCGGCGACCTGGGTCACCAGACGTGCATAGGCGGTCTCGGCGCAGCCGGCGCAGGAGCCGGAGAACTCCAGGTAGGGCTGCTTAAACTGGCTACCCTTGACGTTGGCCGCGATGAGCTCCTTCTTCTCGGAGACGTTCTCGACCATGTAGTCCCAAACGGGCTGCTGGTCCATCTCCTGCTCGGTGGGAACCATCTCGAGGGCGCCCTTGGGGCAGACCTTGACGCAGTTGGTGCAACCCATGCAGTCGAGCGGGGACACAGCCATGGTGAACTTCATGCCCTTGGCCTTGGGGCCCATGGCGTCGAGCGTGCGGGTAGCCTCGGGCGCGGCGGCAGCCTCGTCCTCGGTCATCGCGAACGGACGGATGGTGGCATGCGGGCACACGTAGGCGCACTGGTTGCACTGGATGCACTTGGTCTCGTCCCAGTGGGGAACGACCACGGCGACGCCGCGCTTCTCGTATGCGGAGGCGCCCAGCTCAAACTGGCCGTCGGCGCAATCGACGAAGGCGGAAACAGGCAGGCTGTCGCCGTCCATGCGATCGATGGGCTCGAGCAGGTTCTTGACCTGCTGGGCGATAGCGGACTTGGTCTCCTCGGAGAGCTCGACGGGAGCGGCATCCTCGGCGGTAGCCCAGTCGGCCGGAACCTCGAACTTACGGAAAGCGGTAGCGCCGGCATCGATGGCCTTGTGGTTGGCGTCGACGATGGCCTGGCCCTTCTTCATGTAGGACTTGGTAGCCGCGTCCTTCATGTACTGCAGGGCGTCCTCGGCGGGCAGGACCTTGGCCAGCGCGAAGAAGGCGGACTGGAGCACCGTGTTGGTGCGCTTGCCCATGCCGACCTTGGCCGCCAGGTCGATAGCGTCGATCAGGTAGACGTTGACGTTGTTGTTCGCGATGTAGCGCTTGGCCACGGCGGGCATGTGCTCGGCGAACTCCTCGTCGCTCCACTGGCAGTTGACCAGGAAGGTGCCGCCCGGCTTGACGTCGCGGACCATCTTGAAGCCCTTAACGATGTAGCTGGGGTTATGGCAGGCGACAAAGTCGGCCTTGGTCACGTAGTACGGCGAACGGATCGGGGAATCACCAAAGCGCAGGTGCGAGACGGTGACGCCGCCGGTCTTCTTGGAGTCGTACTGGAAGTAGGCCTGGACGTACTTGTCGGTGTGGTCGCCGATGATCTTGATCGAGTTCTTGTTGGCGCCGACGGTACCGTCGCCACCCAGACCCCAGAACTTGCACTCGATGGTGCCGGGGGCTGCGGTGTTGGGCGCATCCTCGGCCTCAGGCAGGCTCAGGTTGGTCACGTCATCGACAATGCCGATGGTGAACTCGCGCTTGGGCTCGTCCTTCTTAAGCTCCTCGAAGACAGCGAACGCGGACGCGGGAGGCGTGTCCTTGCTGCCCAGGCCGTAACGGCCGCCGACGACCTTGATGCCCGTCTTGCCGGCCTCGTAGAGAGCGGAGACGACGTCCTGGTAGAGCGGCTCGCCGATGGAACCCGGCTCCTTGGTGCGGTCCATGACGGCGATCTTCTGGACGGTCTCGGGGAGAACGTCGACGAAGTGCTTGATGGAGAACGGACGGAACAGGCGAACCTTGACCAGGCCGACCTTCTCGCCGTGAGCGTTGAGGTAGTCGATGACTTCCTCGAGCACGTCGCAGAAGGAGCCCATGCACACGACGACGCGGTCGGCATCGGGAGCGCCGTAGTAGTTGAACAGGCCGTAATCGGTGCCGAGCTTCTCGTTGATCTTCTTCATGTAGCCCTCGACGACGGCGGGAAGCTCGTCGTAGACCTTGTTGCAGGCCTCACGGTTCTGGAAGAAGATATCGCCGTTCTCGTGGCTGCCGCGGGTGTGCGGGTGCTCAGGGTTGAGCGCGTGGTCGCGGAAAGCCTGGACGGCGTCCATGTCGCACATCTCGGCCAGATCCTTGTAGTCCCACATGGCGACCTTCTGGATCTCGTGGCTGGTGCGGAAGCCGTCGAAGAAGTTAAGGAACGGGGTCTTACCCTCGATGGCGGCAAGGTGAGCCACCGGCGAGAGGTCCATGACCTCCTGGACGTTGCCCTCGGCGAGCATGGCGAAACCGGTCTGACGACAGGCCATGACGTCGGAGTGATCGCCAAAAATGTTCAGGGCGTGGGAAGCGACGCAACGCGCGGAGACGTGGAAGACGCCCGGGAGCTGCTCGCCCGCGATCTTGTACATGTTCGGGATCATCAGGAGCAGACCCTGAGAAGCCGTGTAGGTGGTGGTCAGAGCACCGGCGCCCAGCGAACCGTGAACGGTACCGGCTGCACCTGCCTCGGACTCCATCTCGACGACCTTGACCGGGGTGCCGAAGATGTTCTTGCGACCCTGGGCCGCCCACTGGTCGACATGGTCGGCCATCGGGCTGGACGGCGTAATGGGATAGATTCCCGCTACCTCGGTGTACGCATACGAAACATATGCGGCCGCCTCGTTGCCGTCCATAGACTTAAACTTACGCGCCATATACCCCTCTCCTCTCATATAGGTATACAGGCCCCGGCGATCGCCGGGATGTTGGCGTGATGGGATTTACGCTGTTGCTTCCAATCATCTGGCAGGCAGGCTCAGCAGCAGGTACGTGGCGTGGAGAGAAGACATGCCGAGGCGAGGGGCAGCTGATGCGCCCCACAGACCCGACCGCCCGTCTTGCACATGACCGAGCGCCGCAAAGGCCGCATGCCGGATGCTCCCGGGCACGCCCCGGCGATGGGAAGCGCCCGCAACGGAAATCCGCATGCGGGTTTATTGTACCCCGCCGTCAAGTGTAATTTCGACAAATATAGGCGGGCGGTAAAGGTTTACCTCGGGTGACCGCCAAAGGCCAGAATGGTCCCTCCATCCCCGGACGACTGGCTCTGACGCGCCAAGGAGTGTCCCCAAGTACCGGCAGGAAAGGAACGTCCCTAACTGCCGGCTAGAGGGCGCCGAGCAGGATGGCGTAGGTGGTGGATTCGCCGAGTTTGAGCTCGTCGCCGGGGTTGAGCTGGGCGGAGCGGCCGGGCTCTACTTGAATACACACACTCGTGGCCCCGTTTACCACCACGGTGCCGTTAGTGGACGACAGGTCCTCGACAAACCATGCGCCAGACTCGTCGCACCAGATATGGGCATGGCGGGCCGAGACGTCGTCGGTGATGCCGCCCTCCCCCGTTGCCAGCGCGCCGATCTCAACGCCTTCCTCACTCGGCTGAATCCAGCGCGGGACGCTCACCACGTAGCCGTTTTGCAC
>URGY01000181.1 GCA_900547505.1 uncultured Collinsella sp. | reverse complement strand
GTTGGATGCACTGTACGATCCGCAGACTTCGGGCGGTTTGCTTATTGCGGCGCCCGCGGCGGATGTGGATGAGCTTGCGCGTCGTCTGCATGCTGAGGGACGTATCGCCGCCGTCGTCGGTCGCGTGTGCGAGCCGGTGCCAGGCGGTCCTGCCGTCCACGTTGCCCGTTAACGACACGTTTATTGAGCTATGTACCGTTCTAAACGATTTATTCGAAAGGAAAAGCTATGTCTACCAAAATTGAAGTCAATGCCATGGGCGATGCCTGCCCGCTGCCCGTCGTCAAGACGCTCAAAGCCCTCAAGCAGCTCGATGGCGAGGGCGCCGTCGTGACCTCGGTCGACAACGAGACCGCCGTCAAGAACATCTCCAAGATGGCGCAGGAGAAGGGCTGCACGGCCTCAGTCGAGAAGGTTTCTGACGCCGAATGGCACGTGACCGTGGCGACCTCTGGCGCCGTTGCCGTGGCTGATCCCGAGCAGGATGGAGCTGCCTTCTGCGATGCCAGCGCCGGCAAGGGCAAGCTCGTCATTTCCGTCTACACCGACTGTATGGGCCGCGGCGACGACGAGCTGGGCCACAAGCTCATGAAGGCCTTCATCTTTGCCGTGACGCAGCAGGAGGAGCTGCCCGCGACTATGCTGTTCTACAACGGCGGTGCCAAGCTCACCGTCGAGGGCTCTCCGGTGCTTGACGACCTGAAGGGGCTGGCCGAGCAGGGCGTCGAGATCCTTACCTGTGGCACCTGCCTCGACCACTATGGCATTAAGGACCAGCTTGCTGTGGGCGAGGTCACGAACATGTACGTGATCGTGGAGAAGATGGAGCAGGCCGTGCGCGTTGTGCGCCCGTAGCGTATTGGTTGGAGTTGCCATGAGGGAGAAGCGCCCGGCGCTGGTCATCACGTTTCCCACCACGGCGGCCGCCATGGGGTGCGAGACCCTATGCATCGAGCGCGGCCTTCCCGGGCGAACGATTCCCGTGCCCGGGGAGGTCGCTGCCGGCTGCGGCTTGGCGTGGAAGGCGCTGCCTTCGGATGAGGACCTGCTGCGCGGCGAGCTTGCCGCGGCGGGCGTTCCCACCGAGGGCTTTACGGTGATCGACATGTGGGAGGTCGTGCGATGATCTACCTGGATAACGCGGCGACGACCATGCATAAGCCGCAGACGGTCATCGATGCCGTGACGCAGGCGATGTGCTCGCTCGGCAATGCCGGGCGCGGCGCGACGTCGGGTGCGCTCGATGCGGCACGCACCGTTCACGGCTGCCGCGCCAAGCTTGCGCGTTTGCTGGGCTGCTCGCGTGCTGACCATGTTTGTTTTACGCCCAACTCCACCGCGGCGCTCAACACCGCCATCAATGGCGTGGTGCGCCCCGGCGACCGTGTGGTCACGACGGTGCTCGAGCACAACTCCGTGCTGCGTCCGCTCAACCGCCTGGCAGCAGAGCAGGACGTGACCGTTGAGCATGCGGGCTGCGACGCGAACGGCGTGCTCGACTACGACGAGCTCGAGCGGTTGGTCACGCCGGGCACGCGTGCCGTGGTGGTGACGCACGCCTCCAATGTGACCGGTAACGCGGTCGACATTGCACGCGTGGCGGCCATGGTCCATGCGGCCGGTGCACTGGTAATCGTCGATGCCTCGCAGTCTGCCGGCACGGCGCGTATCGATATGCAGACCATGGGGCTCGACATTGTGTGCTTTACCGGCCACAAGGGGCTCATGGGACCCCAAGGCACCGGCGGCCTGGCCGTGGCAGAGGGTATTGACGTGGCTCCGTGGGCCATGGGTGGCACGGGCGTGCACAGTTTCGATGCGCTGCAGCCGCTTGAGTGGCCCACGCGCCTGGAGGCCGGTACGCTCAACGGCCATGGCGTCGCGGGCCTTTCCGCTGGTCTCGACTTTATCGAGGCCCAGGGTGGGGTCGAGGCGATTGCTGCCCACGAGCGTGCGCTCGCCGATCGCTTCCTTGCCGGCGTGCGCGAGATTCCGGGGATTAAGCTCTACGGCGCCTTTGACCAGCCGACGCGCTCGGCTATCGTGTCGCTCAACGTGGGCGATATCGACTCTGCCGAGATCTCGGATGCGCTCATGCAAGGGTGGGGGATTGCGACGCGCCCCGGCGCCCATTGCGCCCCGCTCATGCACCGCGCGCTGGGAACCGAGCGCCAGGGTGTCGTCCGATTCTCGTTTGGGTATTTCAACACGGACGAGGAAGTCGACACCGCGATTGACGCTTTGCGCGATTTAGCCTGCTAGAGCGTATATACTTGCGGGACGGGCCTTTTGCCCGTCCCGTTTTTGTTTTGATTCGAAAGGTGCTCTCATGGCCTCATCCGCCTCGCGTGGTCTACGTTCCGACCATGTCGTTACCGTCGGCATCGCCCTGTTCTCGATGCTCTTTGGCGCCGGCAACCTCATTATTCCGCCGCTGCTGGCGCTGCAGGCAGGCTCTGCCACGCCGGTTGCCATGCTCGGCTTTCTCATAGCTGCCATCGGCCTGCCCGTCATGGGCTTTATCGCCGTGGCGCTTGCCGGAACGGCGCGAGAGCTTGCCGGCCGCGTGCATCCCAAGTTTGGCGAATTCTTCGTTGCGGCGGTCTATCTGGCCATCGGTCCGTGCCTGGCCATTCCTCGCACAAGCTCTACGGCCTTCGAAATGCTGGTGCCGCTGCTACCCGAGGGCGTTTCGCTCGGCACGGCACGTCTGGTGTTTGCCATCGGGTTCTTCGTCGTCGCGTTTGTGCTCACGCTGCGTCCGGGTGTCATCACGCGCGTGCTCGGCCGCATTACGGGCCCCGCGCTCATTGCGCTCATCGTGCTGGTCGTGGGTGCTGCCGTGATCTCGCCGCTGGGGCCGGCTGCCGCGCCTCAGGCTCCCTACGATGCAGGCGCCGCCGTGCAGGGCTTTTTGACTGGCTACCAGACCATGGACCTGCTCGCGTCGCTCGCCTTCGGCATCATCATCGCCGAGACCATCCACGAGTTGGGTGTTACCGACGATAAGCGCGTGGCCTTCGAGATCTCACGCTCCGGTGTGATCGCCGGTGTGCTCATGGCCATCATCTACTGCGGCTTGGGCCTTGCCGGAATGCAGCTCGGCACCGTGATGCCCGACGCTACCAACGGCGCCGCCATCCTCGCCCGTTCGGCCTCCATGCATTTTGGGCTTGCCGGCACGGTCGTGGTCTTTGCGATCTTTTTCCTTGCCTGCATGAACGTGTGCATCGGCCTCATCAGCTGCTGCTCGCGTTACTTCTGCGAGACGTATGTGGTCGAAGGGGGAGCGGAGGCTTCCGAGGAGGCCATGCGCCGCCCCTTTGCGGTTCTCGCCTTTGTGTTCGCGGCGTTTTCATGCGTGCTCTCCAACGTGGGCCTCGACGTGATCCTTATGTTCTCGGTACCTATGCTCAACGCCTTGTATCCCGTTGCCATCGTGCTGGTACTGATGGGCCTGGTGCACGGCTTTTGCGACGCGCATTCGCAGGTGTGGGTCTGGGTCGGCGGCGTTGTCGCGGTGCAGAGCGTAATCACTTCGATCCGCGATGCGTTCTTTGCTGGCGCGTGGCTGCCGTTTGATGTGCTGCCGCTGGCGGATATCGGTGCCGCGTGGGCGCCGGTTGCCGTGGTTGCCTTTGTGATCGGCCTGCTCCATAGTCGTTTTGTTGCACATTCGAGGAGCTAAGGCATCAATGCTTGCACAGGCGGGGAGTCTCCCCTATAATTTCCTTCGCTTTGGGACACGCAAGGTTTAGACCTTAGCTGCTCAACACCTTCGGGACGTGGCGCAGTTTGGTAGCGCGCCTGCTTTGGGAGCAGGATGTCGCAGGTTCAAATCCT
>URGY01000180.1 GCA_900547505.1 uncultured Collinsella sp. | reverse complement strand
CGTCGAGGTCGAGCGCGTTGACGTTTGCATCGACGGCCTCGTTTTCCCCAAGGAGTAACCTTTGAGCCTTAAGGTTTATCGCGGGCGTACGCTTGCCCGCAGTCAGGCGCTGCAGCTGCTGTTCCAGGCCGAGGCCACGGACAGCCCGCTCGAGCGCGTCCTCGAGGGCGATTTCCTGATTTCGAAGGGTCCCCTCGACCCCTATGCGCTGGAGCTTTGCCGCGGTGCCTACGAGCATATCGATCGCATCGATTGTGCCCTGCGAGCCGTCGCCAAGAACTGGGATCTTATGCGCATGCCCGGTGCCGACCGCAACCTGCTGCGTATCGCCGTCTACGAGATGCGCTTCCTTACCGACGAAGAGGTCTCGGACGCCATCGTCATCAACGAGGCGGTCGAGATTGCTAAGGCTTATGGTACCGACCAGTCCGCATCGTTTGTCAACGGCGTGCTGGGCAAGATCGCTCGCAGCGAGGAACTGCCGGGCGAGGACCTGTACCAAGAGCTGCTGGCCGAGGATCGCGCTCGCGAGGAGGCACAGGCTGCCGAGGCGGCCGCCAAGGTCGCTGCTGCTCAGGCTGCTGCCGGTGTACTTGCCGAGGATGCGGACGCTGCTGAGGCCGTCGAGGCCGACTCCGTCGAGGAGTAGCCATGCCAGAGGGTTCCGTCCGCAACTTCGATGAGATCTCGGATCGCCTGGACCAGATTATCGCCACCGTTCGCTCCAAGGATACATCCTTGGAGCGTTCGCTCGATTTGTTTGACGAGGCGATTGAGCTGGGCTCCCGAGCGGTCGATATGGTCGACAAGTTTGAGCTGACGCCGCGTGAGGCCGACAAGCTCGAGCAGGAATACGATGAGGATGCGGCAAACGAGTCCCAAGATAGACAGGCTGCATCTCCGGATACGAATGGTTGATGGCATTCATGAAACGCGTGCGTCTCGATGACGAACTGATTTCACAGGGCATCTGCGCCGATCGCGCGGATGCCCTTCGCACTCTTATGGCCGGCTTGGTTTCGAGTGGCGGTGAGCGTTTGACCTCTCCGGGGCTCAAGGTGACGCCGGGCCTGCCACTGCACGTTAAGGGGCACATCCCGTATGTTGGGCGCGGCGGGCTCAAGCTCGAGGGCGCGCTCGATGCGTTTGGGATCGATCCGACGGACCTTGCTTGCCTCGATGTGGGATGCTCCACGGGCGGCTTTACCGATTGCCTGCTCAAGCGCGGCGCTGCGACCGTTGTCTCGGTCGACGTGGGCCGTGCCCAGTTCGATTGGTCGCTGCGCCAAGACGATCGCGTGACGCTCCACGAGCGCACGAATGTGACGCAGTTGCCCGAGCTCGGCTACGGCGGCGCTATCGACCTGGCCGTGTGCGATGTGTCGTTTACGAGTATCGCGAATATCATCGACGCCGTGCTGGCATGCCTGAAGCCTTCGGGTTCGTTTTGCACGCTCGTAAAGCCGCAGTTTGAGGCGCCGGCTGCGCTGGTGGGCGAGGGCGGTATCGTGACCGACCCCGCCGTCCGCCGCGATACACTCGTGGGGGCGATTGAGCTGTTCGCTGCCAGGGGCCTGTTCCCGCTTGACGTGTGCGTGTCGCCCATCCATGGCGCCAAGGGCAACATCGAGTTTTTCCTGTACGGCACGAGGTTTGCCCCCGGCGAGCGCGCCGAAGATGAGTTGCAATCCCAGGTATCGGCTTTGAGCGAGAAAGCGGCAACGCTATGAAGGTCTTTCTGGTTCCCAATTACTACAAGCAAGAGGCGGTCGAGAGCGGCCTGATGCTCGAGCTCTGGCTGACGCGCCAGGGCTACGAGGTCGCATGGGCGGCCGATCAGCGCTCGAAGATTCAGAGCACGCCCGATGTTGACGATGCCGACCTGGTCATCACGCTCGGCGGCGACGGCACACTGCTGCGCGCCGCCCGCATTCTCAACTACCGCGAGATTCCCATTTTGGGTCTTTCCTATGGCCACCTGGGCTTTTTGACGGCGGCCAGTCCCGAGGAACGCGATATTTTGCAGGTTGTGAGCGATGCCCTGTCCGGTGAGCTCCACGTGAGCCGCCGCGCCACCATCGCCGCGGATATCGTCTCGGTGCGCGATGACGGCACGAAGGATGTCGTGCGTTCGTTCGCCCTCAACGACATGGCGCTCACGCGTGGGCCCCTGTCTGATATGGTCGAGTTTGACATCACGGTTTCCGGCCATCATATCGATCGCCTACGCGGTGACGGTGTCGTCGTGTCGACGGCGACTGGCTCCACCGGCTACGCGCTTTCCGCCGGCGGCCCTATCGTGAGCCCCGATTACACGGGCATGGTTTGCGTGCCCATCGCGCCGCATACCATTCAGGCTCGCGCCTTTTTGACTTCACCGAGTGATGTCGTCGAGATCTTTATGTCCGATGATCGCCCGAGCGTGCCGGCCATCGCCATCGACGGACAGTTTATTACCTGCGATGGCACGGTTGAGAGCGTGGCCGTGCGTCGCGGTCCCGGTGATGTGCTGCTGCTGGATTACGGTCCCGAGAGCTTTTACAACTCGGTGAGCCGCGTGTTCTACGGAGTGCGTCATGATCGATGAGCTGCAGGTTTCCAACATTGCACTCATTCGCGAGGCGACGTTGGTGCCGAGTGCCGGCTTGACCGTCCTGACCGGTGAGACCGGTGCTGGCAAGACCGCGCTGCTTTCGGCGCTCAAGCTTATTTTGGGCGAGCGCGCCGATTCGTCGACGGTTCGCGAGGGCGAGGTGCTTGCCAGCGTCGAGGCGCGCCTGTTTGACGGCCCGCACGACACGGAGGGCTTCACCGTGCAGCGCAGCCTTTCTGCCGAGGGCCGCAGCCGTGTAAAAATTGACGGCCGCATCGCCAGCGTGCGCGAGCTTTCGGAGCGCGTTGGCGTGATGATGGATCTTTGCGGCCAGCACGAGCACCAGCGCTTGCTCGATCCGGCGCATCATGTTGCCATGGTCGATGCCTGGGCTGGGCGCGCGGCGCTTGAGGCGCTCGAGAAGTATCGCACCTGCTTTAAGGCTTCGCGTGCCGCCGCCAAGGAGCTTCGCCGTGTGGAGGAAGCCTCACGCGCGCAGGGGAGTCGCGTCGAGGAAGCGCGTTTTGCCCTTGAGCGTATCTTCGAGGTCGACCCCAAGCCAGGCGAGTACGAGGAACTCGAGGAGCTGCTGCCGCGCTCGGAGCACGCCGAGGTCTTGGTGGCGACGGCCAACGAGGCCCATGCATCGCTTGCTGCCGAAGGGGGAGCGCTCGATGCCGTGAATGGCGCCGTGGCCGAGCTTTCCCGCATGGCGACCGTTGACCGCAAGCTAGGTGACATCGCCGATGCACTTTCGGATGCCTGCATCTCGCTTGAGGATTGCGCCAACGAGCTGCGTGCCTATCGTGATGGCGTTGCGTTTGACCCTCGTGAGCTCGCTCGCATGCGCGAGCGGTATTCCGACCTCAAGGGCCTGCTGCGTCAGTGGGGTCCCACCATGGACGATGTCTTTGCCATGCGCGACCGCTCACGAGAGCTGCTGTCTCTAGTCGATGATGGTGATGAGCAGATCAAGATGGCTCGCGAGGCACTCGGGTGCGCTGAACGCGATCTTTTTGCTGCTGCTAAGGCGCTTAAGCGCGCGCGGAACACCGCTGCCCCGCGCTTTTGTCACGAGGTTGGCCGTCAGATGGCGCGCCTGGAGATGGGCGGTGCCGAGCTGGTCTGGGAGTCGCGCGATCTTCCGCGTGCCGAATGGACGCCGGCGGGCCCTTCAAGCTACGAGCTGCTATATCGCAGCGGCGCTGGCTTGACACCTCGTCCCTTGCGCCGCATTGCCTCAGGTGGCGAGTTGAGCCGCGTGATGCTGGCGAGCAAGGTCGTCCTTGGCCTGTCTCTTATACACATCTGACGCTGCCGACG
>URGY01000179.1 GCA_900547505.1 uncultured Collinsella sp. | reverse complement strand
TGGAATCGCCCGCCATGATACGCGCCGCGCACTTGGCCAGCGGCACGCCGGTGGCCTTGGAGATGAACGGCACGGTACGGCTGGCACGCGGGTTGGCCTCGATCACGTAAACGGCCTCGCCCTTGATGGCGTACTGCACGTTGACCAGGCCGCGTACGCCCAGCGCCATCGCGATGCGGAGCGTGGTCTCGCGAAGCTTCGCCTGCAAGCTCTCGCTAAAGCTGAACGGCGGGATGCAGGTCGCGGAGTCGCCAGAGTGGATACCGGCCTCCTCGATATGCTCCAGGATACCGCCGATATAGACCTCTTCGCCATCGCACAGGGCGTCGACATCGGACTCGATCGCACCCTCCAGGAAGCGGTCCAGGTACACCGGGTAGTCGGGGCTAATGCGCGCAGCCTCGGCCATGTAATCGCGCAGGTGCTCGGCATCGTAAGCGATCATCATGCCGCGGCCGCCCAGCACGTAGCTCGGACGTACCAGCAGCGGGTAGCCAATGTGTGCGGCAACGGCCTCGGCCTCCTCAAACGAGGTGGCCTGACCCGCCGGCGGATACATAATGCCCAGTTTGTCGAGCAGGGCGGCAAAACGCTCGCGGTCCTCGGCAAAGTCGATGGCATCGGGCTTGGTGCCCATGATGTTGACGCCACTCTCCTCGAGCATGCGCGCCAGCTTAAGCGGGGTCTGGCCGCCAAGCGTCACCACGACGCCGTCGGGGCGCTCAACATCGATAACGTCCATGACGTCCTCGTAGGTAAGCGGCTCAAAGTAAAGGCGGTCGGACGTGTCGTAGTCGGTCGAAACGGTCTCGGGATTGCAGTTGACCATGATGGTCTCAAAGCCGCGGGCCGCCAGCGCGTAGCTCGCGTGCACGCAGCAGTAATCGAACTCGATACCCTGGCCAATGCGGTTGGGGCCGGCGCCCAGGATCATCGCCTTGGGCTTGTCCGCCGGCGTGGTCTCGTCGGGAGCCACGCACTTCTTGGCATCCGGGCTCGTGCGGTAGATGTTCTCGTACGTCTTGTAGTGGTACTCCGTGGCGCTCGAGAACTCCGCAGCGCAGGTATCGACCGTCTTCATGCTGGGAACCACGCCAAGGCCCTTGCGATAGGCGCGCACAAAGCGCTCGTCCGAGCCGGTCAGCGCGGCGATCTCGGCGTCGCTCGTACCGTACTGCTTGAGCAGACGCATCGCGTCGGCGTCGATATCCTCCACACGCAGGCCGCGAATGCTCTCCTGGACCTGCACCATGTCGTTGATGCGGTTGAGGTACCATGGGTCGATGCCGCAGGTGGCATGGATGCGAGCGATGTCCCAGCCACGGCGCAGGGCCTCGACCACAAAGAAGATGCGGTGCTCGGTCGGCGTGGCCACGGCTTGAGCGAGCTCGTCGTCGCTCAGCTTATCGGCACCCTCCTTGCCACCGGCGCAGATACCCTGGTGACCGTCCTCCAGCGAGCGCATGGCTTTGCCGAAGGCCTCCTCAAAGGTGCGGCCAATCGCCATAATCTCGCCCACTGCCTTCATGCGCGTGGTGAGCGTGGGGTCGGTACCCTTGAACTTCTCGAAGGCAAAGCGCGGCACCTTGACCACACAGTAGTCAATCGTGGGCTCAAAGCAGGCGGGCGTTGCCTTGGTAATGTCGTTGACGATTTCGTCGAGCGTGTAGCCCACAGCCAGGCGCGCGGCGGCCTTGGCGATGGGGAAACCCGTTGCCTTGGAGGCCAGTGCGGACGAGCGGCTCACGCGCGGGTTCATCTCGATGACGATCAGGCGGCCGGTCTGGGGGTTCACGGCAAACTGTACGTTGGAGCCGCCGGTCTCGACGCCGATCTTCTCCAAGATGGCGAGCGAGGCGACACGCATGCGCTGATACTCCAGGTCGGAAAGGGTCTGCGCCGGCGCCACGGTGATGGAGTCGCCGGTATGCACGCCCATGGGGTCGAGGTTCTCGATGGAGCACACGATGATGCCGTTGCCGGCGTGGTCACGCATGACCTCCATCTCATACTCTTTCCAGCCCTCGATGGACTCCTCAACCAACACCTCGTGGGCAGGCGAGAGCTCCAGGCCCTGGCTCACGATGGAGACGAGCTCCTCGTGGGTGTGAGCGATGCCGCCACCGGCGCCGCCGAGGGTAAAGCTCGGACGCAGCACGCAGGGATATCCCACGCGCTCGGCGATGGCCTCGGCGTCTGCCACGCTGTAGGCATAGCCCGAGCGCGCGACCTCCAGGCCGATCTCGGCCATGGCCTCGTTAAAGAGCTTGCGGTCCTCGCCGCGCTCGATGGCGGCAAGGTCGCAGCCGATCATCTCGACGCCGTACTTGTCGAGCGTACCGTCTTTCGCCAGCTCGACGGCGGCGTTCAGACCGGTCTGGCCGCCCAGCGTGGGCAGCAGCGCGTCCGGGCGCTCTTTCTTGATTACGCGCTCGATAAACTCGGCAGTGATGGGCTCGACATAGGTGCGGTCGGCCAAGCCCGGGTCGGTCATGATGGTCGCCGGGTTGGAGTTGACCAGGATGACCTCAAAGCCATCCTCCTTGAGCACCTTGCAGGCCTGGGCACCGGAGTAGTCGAACTCGCAGGCCTGGCCAATGACAATGGGACCCGAACCAATAACGAGGATACGCTTGATGTCAGTACGTTTAGGCATATTAGTTCTCCTCGGTCTCAGCGGTCTCGGACTCAGCAAAGTTCCAGCCGGCAAGGCGGTCCTTCGCGGTGTCGATGTCCAGGTAGTTCTCCTCGCCGTCCATGAGTCGCGTAAAGGCGGTAAAGAGGTAGTGGGCATCGGTGGGGCCGGGCGAGGCCTCGGGGTGGTACTGGACCGAGAAGCACGGGGCGTCGAGCAGCTGGATGCCCTCGGCGGTGCCGTCGTTGAGGTTCACGTGCGTGAGCTGGATGCGTCCGAAGCGCTCGTTTTGCACCACCGGCGCGACGCCGCGGCGCACCCAGCAGCGCAGGTCGTCCTCATGCGCGCAGACGCCGGCCGATAGCTCCGGCACGAGCGCGCCCAAGCTGGGGAACACGAGGCCGAAGCCGTGGTTCTGCGCGGTGATCTCCACGCGCCGCGTGCGCAGGTTCATGACGGGATGGTTGCCGCCGCGGTGGCCGAACTTGAGCTTCTCGATATCCGAGCCCGCCGCCTTGGCGATCATCTGGTGCCCCAGGCAGATGCCGAACACGGGCACCCTCCCCAGCAGTTGCTCCACCTGGGCGTACGTGCCCTCGACGGCCTCGGGGTCGCCCGGGCCGTTCGACAGGAACACGCCGTCGGGAGCCATGGTCAGCACCTCGTCCGCCGGGGTGTCCCACGGCACGCAGGTCACGCCGCAGCCGGCGCGCACGAGGTTTTCGAGGATGGAGCGCTTCGCTCCGCAGTCGTAGGCGACCACTTTGAAGCGCGGCTCGGGAGGCGCGGCGAGCGCGAACGCCTGCGAAGCCGGCAGGTCGTCGGCCGAGAAGCGGCGCGGACGCGCGCACGACACCGTGGAGGCCAGGTTCTGCCCGACGATGGATGCACTCGCGCGCACTTTCGCCAGAAGGCTGGCCTCGTCGACGTCGACGGTGGACAGCACGGCCCGTTGTGCGCCGCAGTCGCGCACATGGCGCACGAGCGCGCGGGTGTCCACCCCTTCGACGGCCACCACGCCGTGGTCGCGCAGGTAGTCGGGCAGGCCCTGCGCGCTGCGCCAGTTCGACGGCGTCGCGCACAGGTCGCGCACGACGAGGCCGCGCAGGGCGGGCTCGTCCGCCTGCGCGTCGTCCACGTTCACGCCGTAGTTTCCGATCTGGGGATACGTCATCGTCACGATCTGACCCGCGTACGACGGGTCAGTGATCACCTCGAGGTAGCCCTCGAGCGAGGTGTTGAAGCAGATCTCGCCGAACACCTCCCCCGCCGCCGCGCACGACG
>URGY01000178.1 GCA_900547505.1 uncultured Collinsella sp. | reverse complement strand
GGGCTCGGAGATGTGTATAAGAGACAGGTCACCACCACGGCCACCACGATCGCCAAAGCCGCCGCGGCCACCACGGTCGCCGCCACGGCCACCACGGTCGTCACGGCCGCCGCGAGGACCGCGGTCCTCGTCCAGGCCCATGGCGACGAGCGGAGCGATAACCTTATCGAGAGCGGCCATCAGCTCGGTGGCCTCCTCATAAGAAAGCTCGGGCAGGAGCTTCTCCTTCTTGTTGGCAAGCTCGACCAGACCCTCAGCGGCATCCTCGGCAGCAAAGACGACGATCTTGCGCATATCGCCCTCGGCGTCGTCGATGCGGCCGACCAGATCGGCAGCCTCGGCCTCGGCCATCAGGCCATCGAGCTCACGGAGGCGCATGCCCAGCAGGTCGGACATCTCCTTCTGCTCCATCTTGGGCTTGAGGTCAAGAAGCTTGATGGCGCGCTCAATGTTCGCCATGCGCTCGGCCTTGGCCTCCTCCTCCTTGGAAATAGCAAAGCGACGGCTACGCAGCAGGCGGGCGGCCTTCTGCATCTTGTCCATCAGCTCTTCGTCATCGTAATCAGCGGCGGCCTCGACAACCTCGGCCTCCTCCTCGGCGGAAACCTCGTCAGCAGCCTCAACCTCGGCAGCTTCGGTCTCCACGGTCTCGACTGCCTCGACCTCGGTAGCCATGGTCTCGTTCTCGGTCTCGTTCATGATCTCTTCGTTCTCGGACATGAGACTCCTTCTTGGCCCTCTCGGGCATCATCGCCCCATTCGCGGGGCCCGTCGCGCACTCTTTGCGCTTTTAACATTCATGCCTCTCGGCAAAACGTCCATTAGTTTATGGTGTCGCCCGCCAATCTAGCTGCAGAATCTATGTGCACACATTAATGCGACATGTCGCGGTATCATGACCTGAACCAAACGTGTCCACCTTAAGGAGCCCGCCATGATTAAGCCCATCATGAAATCCGAGTTCTTTTTACGCCTGCCTTCCGAAGACGCGGGACCCGACGACGCCGTGATCGGGCAAGACCTCTTGGATACGCTCCACGAGCATGAGCACGAGTGCGTGGGCCTCGCCGCCAACATGATCGGCGTGCGCAAGCGCATCATCTGCGTAAAAGATGGCAACAGGGCGCTGTTGATGTACAACCCTCAAATTCTTGAGCAGGTCAACGCCTATCAGACGAGTGAAGGATGCCTCTCGCTGACCGGCGAGCGTCCCTGCACCCGCTATCGCCGCATTAAGGTTGAGTATTTGGACGAGAACTTCGTCCACCGCATCAAAAACTTCTCGGGCTACACCGCCGAGATCATCCAACACGAAATCGATCATTGCTGCGGAATCGTTATTTAGACAGCCAGGGTAACGATGCAGGTTGAGCACACGACAGCGAGCGAGCCGCCGTTCGGTAGAACGGCGGAACCAATTAGCTCTGGCGGTAATGGTCGAAGAAGTCGGCGAGGTCTTCGAGCGACTCTTTGAGCACTTCCATGCGCGGCAGGTACACGATGCGGAAGTGATCGGGCTCGGCCCAGTTAAAGCCGCCGCCGCGCGTGATCAGAATCTTCTTCTCGTGCAGCAGGTCGAGGGCAAACTGCTCGTCATCGGTGATGTTGAACTTCTTAACATCCATCTTGGGGAAGATGTAGAACGCCGCGCGCGGCTTGACCACCGAGATGCCGTCAATCTTGTTGAGCGCCTCATACACAAAGTTGCGCTGCTCGTAGACACGGCCGCCGGGACGGATGTAGTCGTTAACGGACTGATGGCCGCCGAGCGCCGTCTGGACGATCGACTGAGCCGGCACGTTGGAGCACAGGCGCATGTTGGAGAGCATGTTGATGCCCATGATGAAGTCGCTCATGCAGCGCTGGTTGCCCGAAAGCACCATCCAGCCAATGCGATAGCCCGCGATCATGTGCGACTTGGAAAGGCCGCTAAAGGTGACACAGGGCAGATCGGGGGCGAGCGAGGCAATCGAGACGTGCTCGTAGCCGTCCATGCACAGGCGGTCGTAGATCTCATCGGCAAAGATCATCAGCTGATGCCTGCGTGCAATCTCGACGATGCCCTCGAGCACCTCGCGCGGATAGACAGAACCCGTGGGGTTGTTGGGGTTGATGATGACGAGGGCTTTGGTCGCGCTCGTGATCTTGGACTCCATATCCTCCAGGTCGGGATACCAATCCGCCTGCTCATCGCACAGATAATGTACGGGATGACCGCCAGCAAGGGTTGCGCACGCCGTCCAGAGCGGATAGTCGGGGCTGGGGATCAGAATCTCGTCGCCATTGTCGAGCAGCGCGTTCATCGAAAGCTGAATGAGCTCGGACACGCCGTTGCCCGTGTAGATATGCTCCATCTGAACGTTGGGCAGGCCCTTGATCTGCGAATACTGCATGATCGCCTTGCGCGCGGAGAACAGGCCACGCGAGTTGGAATAGCCTTCGCAGTCGGGCAGCTGCTGGCGCATGTCCTTGATGACCTCATCGGGCGTGCGGAAACCGAAGGGCGCCGGGTTGCCGATATTGAGCTTGAGGATGCGCTCGCCCTCGTCCTCCATACGGGCGGCCTCGTCGACGACGGGACCGCGCACGTCATACAGGACGTTATCGAGCTTGGTGGATTTAGAAAAAGTACGCATGGTGGTGCTCCTTGCAATTTGAGCTGAGGGATGGGGTTCGGGCTTGGAATCGTTGCGGGGTGATGATGCCTCGCCTTGATCGGCGTCGCCGGCAAGCAGCCAGGTAACATCGACCTCCAAAATACGGGCGAGCAGCTCAGCCACATCGCGCCGCGGGATCGTCTTGCCGCTCACATATTGGCTCATCTGACTCTTGCCGAGTTTTTTGCCGAGCATCTCCGATGCGCGGATCACGTCCGACTGGCGAACGTCGCGATCGGACATAGCCTGTCGCAGGCGATCGCTAAACGTCTCTTGGGCCACAGGAACCTCCTTGCTGGCAAAGTTCAATTTATAGAACACGAATTGAACCAAGGTTCAATTTAGCAAGCAGTATAGCGCGGCACCTCATTCGAAAGTTCAATTTCATAAGAAAATGTACCGGACTCCGAGATTTGCCCAAAACGGACAATGACGTGTACACGTTTAGAGGTATTCGAGGAAACGGGCGGCGGCAAGCGAAACATCGGCCGTTCGATATATGGCGTTGATTTGGCGATGGGGATGCCCCTCGAGTGGGCGCACAGCAACATCGAACTGACAACGGCGCAAGATGAGCGCGGGAAGAATGCTCACGCCCAGGCCGTCCTCGACCATAGCCATAATCGCATAGTCATCCCAAGTCGACAGCTTGGAGCACACCGTCAGCCCCGCCCGACGGAACAGCGGCGTAATCTCATCATCGGTGCCGCGTTCTAGCAGAATAAACTGCTCGTTGGCTAAATCGGCAAGGGAAACGACCTCCGCGGTGGCAAGCGAGGAGTCCGCTGGCACCACGGCCATCAGCTCGTCTTGCACCAACGGTCGCGACGCCATGCCGGCGCCGCGTGGCTCGCGCGGGATAAAGCCCAGATCGCAGCGGCCCTCTGCCACCCATTGTTCGATCTCTGAATAGTCGCCCATCAGCAACTCATAATCGACGTCCGGGTGATCGGCGCGAAAGCGCGCAATCACCGGCGGCAGCACGTGGGTCGCCACGCTCGAAAACGTACCGATGCAGATCTTGCCACGCATGAGCCCTCGCATCTCGTCCACGCGTCGCTGCAGGCGGCCAAACTCTTCGCATAACGCCTCGACTGCCGGCATGACCTGCCGCCCGTCGGCAGAAAGCACCACGCCCTCGCGGCTGCGATCAAGCACCTTAAAACCCCAGTCTGCCTCAAGGTCGCCCACCTGTCTCTTATACACATCACCGAGCCCACGAGACTACGCTGCATCTCGTATGCCGTCTTCTGCTTGAAAAAAAA
>URGY01000177.1 GCA_900547505.1 uncultured Collinsella sp. | reverse complement strand
GTAGTCTCGTGGGCTCGGAGATGTGTATAAGAGACAGGGTATTTGGGGCACCGACTTTACTGACGAGGATGTCGCCGAGGGCTCGCCGCGCAATCTGGCGCAGCTGCTGCGTGCCGTCGCCGAGGCCGTGCGCCCGCACAACGTCTGGGTCCGCGTGCTCTATCTGCAGCCCGAGGGCATGACCGATGAGCTTATCGATACGATTCGCGATACGCCCGAGGTGCTGCCCTATATCGATATCCCCGTGCAGCACTGCGACGCGCGCATCCTCAAGGCTATGCGCCGTTCCGGTTCGCGCCAGGAGCTCGAGGACCTGTTCCGCGATCTGCGTGAGCGCATCCCCGGTATCGTGATTCGCTCCACGGCCATGGTCGGCTTCCCGACCGAGACCGACGACGAGTTTCGTGATCTTATCGACTTTATGGACACCGTCGGCTTTGACTACACGAGCGTCTTTGCCTACTCGCAGGAGGAGGGCAGCCTGGCCGCTAAGATGGAGGGTCAGGTCGACGAAGAGGTCAAGCTCGAGCGCGCCCAGGAGGCCATGGACCTGGCCGAGTCGCTCGGTTTTGCCGCCACCGCCGCACATGTGGGCGAGCGCGCCCAGGTGATTGTCGACGGTATCGAAGAAACCGAGGACGGCGCCGAGCTGATCGGCCATGCCTGGTTCCAAGCGCCCGATTCCGATGGCGCGGTCCACTTGGACGCCAGCGAGGCGTCCGTGGGCGATATTCTGACTGTCGAGTTTACCGATAGCTTCTGCTATGAGCTTATCGGCCATGTTGTGGAGTAGGAGAGCATCGTGGCAAACGAGAGCAATAAGGAACTGACGAGTGTTTGGACGCCCGCCAACATCGTGACGTGCGTTCGCATCGTCTTTATCCCGGTGTTCATGATCGTGTCGGCGCTTTCTCAGACGAGTGTTGCCGGTACGGATTGGAGCACCTTCGACGGCCCGCTCGCCGCCGCTGCCTTCATTCTGTATGTGATCCTGTCGTGCACCGATAAGGTCGACGGTTATCTGGCGCGTTCGCGCAACGAGATCACCGACTTCGGTAAATTCTTGGACCCCATCGCCGATAAGCTGCTCGTGTTCTCGGCCCTGCTGCTGTTCTTGGATTTTGGCGCGGTGACCGTGTGGTCCGTGTTCATTATCCTGTTCCGTGAGCTTCTGGTGAGCGCCCTTCGCATGGTCGCGAGTGCGGCTGGTGTGGTCGTTGCGGCCGATAAGCTCGGCAAGTACAAGACGGCGACCACGATGGTCTCCATCTGCGGTTACCTGTGCGTTTTTGCTATGGCCGGCTTGCACCTTGGCCCGGTGGCGCTGACGCTCGGCATCTACTCGGTGTCGCGCTTCCTGTATGCCGTTGCCGTTGTCTTGACCGTTATCTCGGGCGCCCAGTACTTCTGGAACTGCCGCAAGATCGTCTTTTCGGTCTAGGTCCTGGTGGGTATGACGGACTCTTTTGAGCAGATTTCCGCACATAACGAGGAGCTGGCGCGCGATATCGTCGAGCGCGCGAGCGCTCGGGGTGTGACGGTTTCGACGGCTGAGTCGCTGACGGCGGGTATGATCGCCTCGACGATAGCCGATATCCCAGGCGCCTCGGCGGTGCTGCGTGGCGGTGCGGTGACCTACTGCGATGAGATTAAGCATCGCGTGCTGGGTGTTGAGCAGGAGACGCTCGACCGCTATACCGCTGTGTCGCATCAGACCGCGCGCGAGATGGCGTCGGGTTCGCTGGAGCTGTACCAGAGCGATATTGCAGTGAGCGCAACGGGTTATGCCGGCCCCGGCGGTGGCACTGAGGACGATCCGGCGGGCACTTTCTATATTGGCTGGGCGCATCGTTCCGCCGATGGGGGCGTGCCGGTCGTGGACTCTGTGCGCTGCCACTATGAGGGCGACCGTTCGTGTGTTCGTGCCCATGCGGTCACGGAGGCATTGGGTCACATTGCCCTTGTGCTCAACCCTATGGAATAGACGTGTTTTAAGGGGCCTCCGGGCCCCTTAATTGTGGAGTTAGGGACCTCCGGCGAATTTTATCTTTGTGCAGGTAGTTGTCGTATTTTTTCCTCGTCATGATTTTCTTGGTTCGCCTGCGGTCAAGATTTTGGTCAGTGTTTGGTCGGCGTTTGGTTGGGTTTTGGAAAGGTCGGCTGCATATGATTTATCTGAACGGTTGACCACGAACAGCCGTTCGTTTATTATCGATGCAGGTTGTTAAGAGGAGGGCTATTCATGGCCAAGAATTCAGGTCCTGTACGTACCGTTCATGCTCGCACGACGGGTAAAGAGCGCGATGAGATGATCGCCACCACCAAGGCCGAGATCGAGAAGAAATTCGGCCAGGGTTCCATCATGAGGTACGGCGACGGTGGCCCCGAGCTCGAGGTCGAGGCCATCCCTACGGGCGCTCTGGCACTCGATGCCGCTCTGGGTATCGGCGGTGTGCCGCGCGGCCGAATCGTCGAGATCTACGGTCCCGAGTCCTCCGGTAAGACGACGCTTTCGCTCGAGATCTTGGCCGAGGCCCAGGCAATGGGTGGCGTTGTGGCATTTATCGATGCCGAGCACGCGCTCGATCCCACGTATGCCGCGCGCATCGGCGTGGATATCGACGAGGTGCTCATTTCCCAGCCCGATACGGGTGAGCAGGCGCTCGAAATCGTTGACATGCTTGTGCGTTCTGGTGCCATCGATGCCATCGTCGTCGACTCTGTCGCCGCGCTGACCCCGCGTGCCGAGATCGAGGGAGAAATCGGCGACACTACGGTCGGTCTTCAGGCTCGCCTGATGAGCCAGGCGCTCCGCAAGCTCGCCGGCTCGCTGTCCAAGTCCAACACGACGTGCATCTTCATTAACCAGCTGCGTGAGAAGATCGGCGTCATGTTCGGCAACCCCGAGACTACGACGGGCGGCCGCGCCCTTAAATTCTTCTCTTCGGTGCGTATCGACATTCGCCGTATCGATAGCATTAAGCTTAAGGACGAGGTTATCGGTAACCGCGTGCGCGCTAAGGTCGTTAAGAACAAGGTGGCAGCTCCGTTCCGTTCTGCTGAGTTCGACATTATGTACGGTACGGGCATCTCTAAGGAGGGCTCGATTCTGGACATGGCTGTCGAGTGCGGCATCTGCAAGAAGATGGGCTCCTGGTTTGCCTATGGCGAGGACAAGCTCGGCAACGGTCGCGAGGCCGCCAAGGCGTTCCTGCGCGAACACCCCGATTGCGCCGACGAGATTGAGCATAAGGTCCGTCTTGCCTGCGGGCTTGAGTTTGATGACGATGCTCCGTCCGAGGTAGAGCTGACCGATCAGCCTGCGCCTGAGGAGTTTGACGAGCTTTACGCCATCGATGGTTCCGCCATGCTCGATGATGACGACGAGTAGCGGTTACGCTCATGTCGTATACGGTGACCGAGGCCACGGTCGTCTTTCCCGATAAGAAGGCGGCCTCCTCGTTCTCGAGCGGGTATGCGTCCAAAAAGCCTTGCGCACATATCGATTGTGAGCTTGAGGGCGGTTTTGAGCGGTCCATTTGGATTCCCGTGCGGGTCGCGCGCCTGTATGTCAAAAACCGCCCCGATCTTCCCTGTGATTGGGATAACTTTCGTGAGGCGGTGCAGCTCATCGAGCGTAAATGTGCACTTACCATGGTGACTGAGATGTTATCGCGCCGCGACCATGCGACGGGTGAGGTCCGTGACAAGCTGGCTCGCTACGGCTTTCACCAGCCCGCGATCGATTTCGCCGTCGAGCGCGCCACCGAGTATCGCTTTTTAGACGAGAATCGCTTTTGCTCGTACTTTATCGAGGAACGCAAGCGGCGCGGTTGGGGACAGCGCAAAATCGAGACCGAGCTCAAGCGACGTCATGTTGTGCTCGATGACATTCCCGGTTATCCCGAGGATTATTTTGCCGTCGAAGACGATTTGGCGCGTGCGTCAGCCCTGCTCGCCAAGCGGCGTGTTCCAGAGA
>URGY01000176.1 GCA_900547505.1 uncultured Collinsella sp. | reverse complement strand
CTCCCCCGCCGCGCTCGCCGTGGGCTCGGTTGCGCTCGACCCCGACCGCCGCGAGGTCACAGTCGGCGGCTCGCCCATCGCGCTCACGGCCCGCGAGTTCGACGTTCTCGCCCTGCTTATGACGCATGCCGGCACCGTGCTCACGCGCGAGCGCATCGCGCACGAGGCGCTGGGCTACGACTACGTGGGCGACACCAACAACGTTGACGTGCACATCGCGCACCTGCGTGCCAAGATCGAAGACGCCGGCGGCGCCCGCATCATCCAAACCGTGCGCGGGGTGGGCTATGTCTGCCGTGCGTAACGCCGAGGCCAAGCGCGTCACCTCCATCGCCCGCGCCATCAACTGGGGCTATATGTGGCGCCGCCTGATGAGCTACGTCTGGCTCGATCTGCTGCTGATGGTGATTGCGGCGACGATCCTCGTCTATGGATACAACCAGACGCTGCCCAATGGCGCGTTTACCGCAGGATGGATCCCCGGCACCACCGTTCACGGCCTGTCGCTGACGCCCGCGCGCGGCTGGGACCTGACAACGCTCACCTATACCGTCGAGCTTGCGCGTACCACCAAGACCTTCCCCCTCGTGCAGGACCTCGTCACGTTATGGCCTCTCCACCTTGTCGTTGTGGGTTGGCAGGTCATCAGCGTGCTCAACATGCTCGGCGGCGCCCGCCGCGTGCGCCGCACCATGGCACCGCTCAACGACCTGGCCTTGCGCGTGGACGAGCTCGGCCGCATGCAGCTCTCCGGCGGCAAGATGGAAACACTGGAGCAGGCCATCGAGCGCGCAAGCGTCGACTCGCCGAGCGTCACTACCGGCGACGCCGACCTGGCAAGCATCGAGGTTGCACTCAACCGCCTACTGCGCCAGATGCAAGAGGCCAAGCTGCAGCAGATGCGCTTTGTCAACGATGCGAGCCACGAGTTGCGCACGCCCATCGCGGTGATTCAGGGCTACGTAAACATGCTCGACCGCTGGGGCAAAGACGACCCGGACGTGCTGGCGGAGTCTATCGCGTCCCTCAAGGCCGAAAGCGAGCACATGCAGGAGCTCGTGGAGCAGCTGCTGTTTTTGGCGCGCGGCGATGCCGGACGCACCGTACTGCGGCGCGCGAATACCAACCTGGCCGCGCTGGTCGGCGAGGTTTGCGAAGAATCGCAGATGATCGATGCCGCGCACACGTATCAGCTGGCATACGACGCCGCGCTTGTCAGCGATCCGTGCTGCGACGTGTCCGTCGACGTGGCACTCGTGAAGCAGGCCCTGCGCGTGATCGTGCAAAACGCCGCCAAGTACTCGGATGCGGGAACGACCGTCACATTTGGCATAACGCCCAATGCGGGCATGGGCACGATCGACATAAGCGTTGAGGACGAGGGCATCGGCATGAACCAGGAATCCGCAGCTCACGCGTTTGAACGGTTCTACCGCGCCGACAATGCACGCGATGCCGGCGCACAGGGCTCGGGTCTGGGGCTTGCCATTGCCAAGTGGATCGTCGATAGCCATGGCGGCGTCATTGGCGTGACCTCAGTCGAGGGCGTCGGCAGCCGCTTTACGATTCGCCTGCCGCGCTAGGAAGCCCCTCGGCATAAATAAAGGGATAGGGCCACACGGCCCTATCCCTTTTTGCTAGCTATGGCAGCTTGTGCGCTACTCGCGGCACAGATGCACGGCGAAACCGGCGAACTCGCGCTTAAAGTACACGAGCTTGGTGCTACCGTCGGGCAGCAGCGCGCGCGACTCTTCGTTGACCTCGAGCCCGCGCTCGGCAAACCACTTCTCGGCCGCATCGATGTCGTTGACGGCAAAGCCGATGTGGCCCTTGGTGCCACGACCATTCTGCTTCATGACCTCGACCAGCGAATCGTTAAAGTACGAAACCGGGGTCTCGATAACGGGCAGACCCATCATCGTCGAGAACAGCTCCGCGATCTCCAGGGCGTCTGCCGGGTCGGTGGCGTTAATGCCCACATGGGCAACGCGCATGCCAAAGAGCTCGACCGGATTGGCGTTCTGCTCACTCATGCAGTCAGCGCCTACTGAGCCATGACGTCAAGAACGGCCTTCTCGGCAGCGACGCGGTTCATGCCGGTCATGAAGGGCACGCCGCTCACGTACGGGCAGGTAAGGCCCTCGGGGGCAACGGTGGTGGCGATCAGCAGATCGGCGCCCTCGTCGCAAACGTCCTTGGCCTCGGAGATGGCGCACTGCACGATCTCGTACTTGTCGGCGTAACCGTTGGCGTCGAGCATGGTGGCGACCTTCTGGGCAACGAGCGTGGAAGTAGCAGCGCCAGCACCGCAAGCCAAAACAATCTTCTTCATAGGTAATGTCTCCCTTCATGGTTTACTTTAGGTAAGTGTACCGCAGCGAGCGATGGCGCTCGGCCTCGATGCGCTTTTATGCCAGTTTGCTTGCACGCCGCGTATAATACATCTAGCACGTGTTGTCATACCGCTCGCTTTACGAGCGACTAAGGACTCTAAAATGCCCGATTCCCGCACCCTCTGGACCGCCGTCGTCATTATTTGTATCGCCATATCGGTGTTCTTTAGCGTAAAAAAACGCACCACGTTTAAGCGCCTGCAACAGCTTATGGCTGCCAAGCAGTGGGACGAGTTCGATCGTTTGCTCGATGGCAAACTCACCAGCATGCTGTACCCGCGCTATAACCGCGACTACCTGCGCCTGAACTCCTATCTGCTGCGCGAGGACCACAAGCGCGCCGACGAGATGTTCGATTTGCTGCTGGGACTCAATCTGCCCAAGATGCAGCGCGTCGACCTGGTGATTAAGGCCTTTAACTACTACGTTGGCCAGGAGGACCGCAAAAAGTCCAAGGAGCTGCTGCACGAGATCAAAGGCTTTGAGGGCGGCCAGGCCGAGGCAGTCGCACACGAATGCCAACTGATGTACGACACGATGATCCTCAAGCGCCACAACGACATTCCCGAGCTGGAGCGCATGCTCAAGGAGGCCGGTGACGACAAGGTCAAGAGCTGCCGCTTGGAGTATCTGTTGGCTCTGCAGTACAAGAACAAGGGCGACGAAGCCAAGTTCCAGGAGTTCCTGGAGAAGTCGGGGCAACACTCGATGGCCGTCAACGCGTAACGGACGGCTTGTGCTAGACTTCTAGTCTCACGGGGGCGTGGCGGAATTGGCATACGCAGGAGACTTAAAATCTCTCGCCGCAAGGATTGTGGGTTCGAGTCCCACCGCCCCTACCATATGGAGCTTTCGAGCCCGTGTCCCCAAGGGATGCGGGCTCACTTCTTTTAGATGCCGGTGGGACTCGAACCCGCGAGGGGGGGGCGAGCGTCAAGCGGACGCGCAGCGTCCGCAGCGAGCCGGCGAGGGCGCCAGCAGGCGTCCGAAGCCGGTGCGTATTTGCGCAGCAAATACGCAGACGTCCCACCGTCCCGCGCTTCAGAAAGTCAACTAATTTAGGACGGGCTAAAAAGACAGCTTCGGTCCCTTAGAAGTTGCGGTGGAATAGATCCTGTTTATACCGTTTACCAGCTTATTTAGGAACTATTTCACCGCAACTTATTTAGAGGGTGCTGAGCTCTGGGGTCCAGGCGATGGTGGGAGTCGCGCCGTCGAGAACCTCGTTGATGGTGGCGGCCATGCCAGCGAGTAGGCTGTTCTCGCTTACGGTGAGCGTCTTGTAGCCGCCGGCACGCATGAGCTCGCGGATCACCACGGCGCCGGCCAGAATCACGCCCGCGCGCTTGGGCTGCACGCCCGGCAACGCGGCAATGCCTGCAACATCCAACGCAGACATGCGCTCGATAGCGGCCGAAATCTGCTCCATCGAAAGCTCGCGCAGGTGCACAAAGTTCGAGTCGTACGGCTCCAGTTCGTGGACCAGCGCCACGAGCGTGGTAACGGTACCGCCCACCGCGACGAGGCGCTCGGCGTGCTCAAAGTCGACAGGCAGGCCCTCAAAGTACTGTCTCTTATCCACATCTCCGAGCCCACGAGACTACGCTGCATCTCGTATGCC
>URGY01000175.1 GCA_900547505.1 uncultured Collinsella sp. | reverse complement strand
GTGGGCTCGGAGATGTGTATAAGAGACAGGACGCCGAGCTTCTGGCACTCGGACTCGATGAGCTCGAGCTCGGCCTCGGTGTCCGTCGGGAAGCGGTTGATGGCGACCACGCAGGGCAGACCGTAGACATTCTGGATGTTATCGACGTGGCGCAGCAGGTTGGGCATGCCGGCCTTGAGGGCCTCGAGGTTCTCCTCGTTGAGGTCGGCCTTGGCGACACCGCCGTTGTACTTAAGCGCACGAGCGGTCGCGACGATTACGACAGCGCTGGGGCGAACGCCCGTCATACGGCACTTGATGTCGAGGAATTTCTCGGCGCCCAAATCGGCACCAAAGCCGGCCTCGGTAATGGCGACATCGCCAAAGCGCATCGCCATACGCGTGGCCATGATAGAGTTGCAGCCGTGGGCAATGTTGGCGAAGGGACCGCCATGGACAAACGCGGGCGTGCCCTCGAGCGTTTGCACCAGGTTGGGCTTGAGCGCGTCCTTAAGCAACGCGGCCATGGCACCCTGGGCCTTAAGGTCGCGGGCACGGACGGGCTCGCCGGCAAAGCTGTAGCCGACGACGATCTCGCCCAGGCGCTCCTTGAGGTCGCTGATGCTCGTAGACAGGCACAGGATTGCCATGACCTCGGAGGCGACGGTGATATCGAAGCCGTCCTCGCGCGGCACGCCCTGGGCCTTACCGCCAATGCCGTCGATAACGTGGCGCAGCTGACGGTCGTTCATATCGACGACGCGCTTCCAAGTGATGCGCTTAACGTCAATACCGAGCTGATTGCCCTGCTGAATATGGTTGTCGAGCATTGCGGCCAGCAGGTTATTGGCAGCACCGATAGCGTGGAAGTCGCCGGTAAAGTGCAGGTTGATATCCTCCATGGGGATGACCTGAGCCCAGCCGCCGCCGGCAGCACCGCCCTTAACGCCAAAGACGGGGCCGAGCGAAGGCTCGCGCAGGGCCACGGCACTCTTGACACCGCGACGACGCAGGCCATCGGCCAGACCGATGGTCGTGGTGGTCTTGCCCTCGCCCGCAGGCGTTGGGTTGATAGCGGTCACGAGAACGAGCTTGGCCTGGTGATCGGTCGGCTCGTTGAGCAGTGAATAGTCAACCTTAGCCTTGTCGAAGCCGTACGGAATCAGGTGCTTTACGTCGACGCCGGCGTTCTTAGCCACCTCGGTAATGGGCAGCGGCGTGACGGAACGTGCGATTTCGATGTCAGTAGGCATGGGCGGTCCTTTCGTTACCGAATGAGAAAAAGACCAATTCAGCATAGCACGGGCGCGCAATAGTAAAACGCCCATAACCGATGAACGGCGATATGTTTACCCGATGCCCAGCGATAGCCCAACAGCCCGCCAAAACAAAGCGCCCTAAACGGTAGGTTCAATCCCCAGGTGCTCAAAGGTGCGAAGGGTTGCCTGACGGCCCTGCGGCGTACGAATCATCAACCCGCATTGCAGCAAATAGGGCTCATAGACATCCTCGAGCGTGCCCGGGTCCTCGCCCACCGCGCTGGCAAGGGTCGTAAGTCCCACGGCACGACCGGAGAACGTCTTGGCGAGCGTCTCCAAAATGCGAATATCCATCCAGTCCAGACCGAGCTCGTCGATCTCGAAGAACTCGAGTGCCTGACGGCAGATATCGAGCTCAATGGGACCGTTGCCGCGCACCTGCGCATAGTCGCGCACGCGCTTGAGCAGGCGGTTGGCAAGACGTGGCGTGCCGCGCGAACGCGAGCCGATCTCGAGTGCACTGGGGTGGTCGATCGTCACGCCCAGGATAGTCGCCGAGCGCGTCACAATCTGCGCGAGCTCCTCGACCGTGTAGTAATCCAGGCGATATGAAATGCCAAAGCGGTCGCGCAACGGGCCTGTCAACATGCCTGAGCGGGTCGTTGCCGCTACCAACGTAAACTTGGGAATATCCAGGCGAATCGAGCGCGCCGCCGGACCCTTGCCAATCACGATATCGAGGGCAAAGTCCTCCATCGCGGGGTACAGGACCTCCTCGACCGAACGGTTGAGGCGGTGGATCTCGTCGATAAACAGCACATCACCCGGCTGCAAGTTAGTAAGGATGGCCGCCAGGTCGCCCGTGCGCGCGATGGCAGGGCCACTCGTGGTCTTGATCTGAGCGCCCAACTCGTTGGCGATAACGGTGGCCAGCGTGGTCTTGCCCAGACCCGGAGGACCCGAGAAGATCACGTGGTCGAGCGTCTCGCCACGGCTCTGTGCCGCTTCGATCAACACGCGCAGGCTCTGCTTGATGTGCTCCTGGCCACAGTAGTCGTCCAGGCGCTGGGGGCGCAAAGTGCGGTCGACATCGAGGTCCTCGGCCGTCAGCTCCGAGCCCACCATGCGCTCGCCGTGCGCCATGGATGCCGCCGGCGAGTTGCCGGGCGTCGCCCACAGGTCCTGAGAGTCATCGGCTTCCCACATCACGCATCCATTCCGAGTCGCTTAAGCGCCGCGCCGAGCAGATCCTCGACACGCATATTCTGCCCATCATACCCGCTCAGGGCAACATCGGTCTCCTGCGGGCTAAAGCCCATGGAAAGGAGCGCCGCACGGGCATCATCGATGGCCGAGGGAGCAGCAGCGGGCACGGGCATCGCAACCTGGCCGGAAATCACGTCGACCGGCACAAAGCCCTTGTCCTTGGCAAAGGTGCTCTTGAGCTCCAGGATCAGACGCTGAGCTGTCTTTTTGCCCACACCGGGCACCTTGGCCATGCCCTTGTCGTCCTCGGCCATCACCAGCGAATACAATTGCCCCACGGTATAGGTGGAAAGCACGGCGAGCGCCAAGCGCGGACCAACGCCCGAGACAGACACGAGCCGATCGAACATCGTGCGCTCATCCTTTGAGGAAAACCCGAAAAGTGTCATGGCGTCCTCGCGCACCTGCATACGCGTGTAGAGGCGGACCTCGCCACCGGGCGTCGGCAACGTGGCCGCAGTGCTGCCCGAAATGCCGAGCTCGAAGCCAACGCCCGACACATCGACGACAGCAGAGCTCATCGTGGCCTCGACAAGCGTTCCGTGGAGCTGGGAAATCATCAGTATCCGGTTCCTCTCTGTTGATAGAACTCGCCACCGGTGAGGGCGCGGGTGCGGCTGAGGTTTACGTGGCAGATGGCGCAGGCCAGGGCATCGGCGGCATGGTCGGGATGCGGGTCGTGGTCGAGCTGTGTTAGCGTGCGTACCATGTAGGCGACCTGCCGCTTGTCCGCGGCGCCGGTGCCCACCACAGCCTGTTTGATCTGCATGGGCGTGTACTCGCCAATCTCGAGCGCGCACTCCGAAAGCGCCACAAGCGCAGCACCGCGGGCATGCGCCGTGGGGATGGCCGAACGAACGTTGGCGCCAAAGTAGATGCTCTCGACAGCAGCTGTGTCGGGTCGATAACGCTCGACGACATCCTTAAGGTCACGGGCGATATGCGACAGGCGCACCGTGAGCGGGCTGCCCGCGCTGGTCTCGATGCAACCGTAGGCACGGCAGCGAACCTCGCCACGCCGCTCCTCGATAATCCCCCAACCCGTATGAGCCAAACCGGGGTCGATGCCCAAGATAACCAAGCCAACCTCCCCTCGCCACAAGCACAGCGCAAGACAAGGCCCCGCGCATCATTCACGAACGTCTGTTCTAGAATAACACAACGGGGCCAGGATGCTTAGTTAAAGTGTCGGGGTTGGGAGCGAATCCCATCCCCAGTTTAGTTCTGCGAGAAGAATGGGAACTGTCGGGGATCCACTGGCGGATGCGGCATCGGACCACCCTGGGGACTACCTTGCGGTCCGCCCTGGCCGCCCATCATCTTTTCGATGGCGTCCTGAACCTCGCCCTCGAACTTTTTCATTCCCTCGTGTAAACGACGCTGACCGTCTTCAGAGCGCAGCTCCTCCATCTGCTCGGGCGAAATACCCAGTAGCTCGCCCAGCACGCCCATCATCTCGTTTCGCACGCTGTCTCTTATACACATCTGACGCTGCCGACGAATAGCCTTGTGT
>URGY01000174.1 GCA_900547505.1 uncultured Collinsella sp. | reverse complement strand
TCGCCGCGGCCGATTCCTACGCCGGCCTCGCCCTCATCTGGTTCATGATCCCGCTGTTCTGGTTCATGGGCATCCACGGCCCCTCGGTCGTTAAGCCTGCCCTCAACGCCGCGCTGTTTGGCAACATCACTACCAACCTCGCCACGCTGCAGGCCGGCGGTCACCCCGCCCTCGCCCTGACCGAGAACTTCGGTAACTACATCGGCGAACTCGGCGGCACCGGCGCCACGTTCATTGTCCCGATCATCTTCCTGCTCTTTATGCGCTCCAAGCAGCTCAAGGCCGTCGGCAAAGCCTCTGTCGTACCCGTGATGTTCGCCGTCAACGAGCCGCTGCTGTTCGCCGCGCCCATCATCCTCAACCCGTACTTCCTGATTCCGTTCCTGTTTGCCCCCGTGGCCAACGTCCTCATTGGTAAGTTCTTCATCGACTTTTTGGGCATGAACGGCTTTATCTATGCCATGCCGTGGGCACTCCCCGGACCGATCGGCACCTTCATCGACACCAACTTCCAGCCGATCTCTCTGGTCCTGGTTGTCGTCCTGCTGGTCGTTGACTTCTTGATCTACTACCCGTTCTGCAAGGCCTACGACAACGTCCTGTGCAAGCAGGAGGCCGAGACCCTGGCCGAAGAAGAGGCCGAGGAGACCAAGGCCGTCAAGACCGCTGCCGCCCCCGCCGTTGAGGCTCCCGTTGTCGAGACCGCTTCTGCCACTGAGGCCTCCGCAGCTCCGTCCGCCCTTAAGGGCAAGGACCTGAGGGTTCTGGTTCTGTGCGCTGGCGCCGGCACCTCTGCACTGCTCGCCAACGCGCTTAAGGAAGGCGCCGACGAGCTGGGCATCGACATTACCGCCAACGCCGGTGCCTACGGCAGCCACTACGCCATCATGGACCAGTACAACGTCATCGTCCTGGCTCCGCAGGTTCGCACCTATTACAACGAGATGAAGGCCGACACCGACCGCCTGGGCATCACGCTGCTGTCGCCCAAGGGCAAACAGTACATCGACCTCACTAAGGATCCCAAGGGTGCCGTCGCCTGGATCGAGGAAAACCTCGAGGCATAAGACGCTGACACCACCTGCCGCTCGCAGACAATAAATGGCCCGTGCATCGATGTGTGATGCGCGGGCCATTTTGTTTAGACCGCACCCGTCCTCCTGTTCACCTCGATCCGTAACATCTAGCCGAGTTTTTTGGTCCTAGCTGTTACAGATCGAGGTGAACGCACAGGCCAAGCCGAAAATCTCAATCTGTAACATGTAGACCGCTTTTGACCGCTTAGATGTTACAGATCGAGACAAACGGAATAGGCCGAGCACGTCTACGCCCGCAAGTCCTTTACGCTGGAACGCTCGACCAGCACGCCCGAGACGAGCGTACGGCTTCTGGAGCTCGGGGCTTCCAGACCGGCGACGACCTCGTTAAGCGCACGAACGCCCAGCTCGCGGTGGCGAAACTTCACCGACGTCAAAATCGAGTTGGGAATCGTCTTGTAGAGCTCATCGTCGAAGCCGATCACGGACACGTCGTCGGGCACACTGAGCCCCTTGTCACGTAGAGCCATCATCACGCCGTTTGCCATGCAGTCGTTAGCAGCGAGGACCGCCGTGCAATCGGGCTTATCGGCAAGCACAAGGCCCGCGGCATAGCCACTATCCGCATTCCAATCGCCTTGCAGAGGCTCGGGCGGCTCAATGCCACGCGTCTCGAGTGCCGCACGCCAACCTTTCATACGGCACTGGCTCGACAGCGACTCTTTCTTACCAGAGACGAAGTACACGTTCTTGTGTCCGCGATTCAAGAAGTACTCGCATGCCATGCGCGCGCCGCCCTCTTGGTCGTCACTGACGGTAGAGCAGGTAGGATGTTCCATCGAGGTAATAATCACCGTCTTGAGGTCCTTCGGCGCCTCAAAGGTATCAAAGTCATCGACCATCTGGCGCAGGTTGAAAATCATGCCGTCGACGGGAAGCTGCGACATCCTACGTGCCGCTTCGGCAAGGGTCATCTTCTCCCCCGCCCGCTTTTTAATCATCGTGAGCGCAAAGCCTCGCTCTGCGGCGGCATCGGCGATACCGTCAATCATGTCCACGTTGCCGCCCGACAAGTGGAACAGCACCACGCCGATGCACCCGTAACGGCCCAACTTGAGTGAACGCGCGGCAAAGTTCGCCCGGAACCCAAGCGCTTCCATGGCAGCATGGACCCTATCGCGCGTCGACTCTCGCACGCTATCGGGCTCGTTGATCACACGCGACACCGTCTTGAGGGAAACACCCGCGGCAACCGCCACATCATTCATTGAGACATTTTTCTTGTCCATCGTTGCCACTGCTTCTCCACTCGGTTCTCTATCGCTTGCTTTTTGCGTTCTAGCATACACTACCTGCCTGACTGATAAATCAACCGTTTACCGGACAATATCGACCGCTCACCCGTATATCCTTGTTGCTCTTCCAAAAATGTCTTACGTTGTCATTAACGAAATGACAACGTTGTCATCTCGCAATGCCTTCCTTAAGCAGGAAGGTTTCCGGGCAGTCCTGACCATCCATCGACGACCAGTTCCATCCACATGCATCGCGCATCAAGTAGCAAAGGAGCTCTATGGACGCCATCGTAAAGATGCTCGAAAAGCATCAACCGTTCTTTGAGAAGATCTCGAGGAACGTCTACCTCCAGGCCATTAAGGACGGATTCCTTGGGTGCATGCCCATCGTCCTTACCTCTTCGATCTTTCTGCTGATCGCCACCCTTCCCGGCGTAGTTGGAATCACGTTGCCCCAGCCGCTCATCGACTGGTGCAACAAGCTGTACAACTTCACCATGGGCGTCATGGGCATCATGGTTGCCGGCACCACTGCCAAGAACTTCACGGCTTCCATGAACCGTCGCATGCCCGCCGGCAAGGTGCTCAACGACGGCTCCACCATGGTTGCCGCCCAGTGCAGCATGCTGCTGCTCGCTGTTACGCAGTTCACCACCAAGTTCAACGGCTCCGAGCTTTCGGTCTTCGATTGCACCAGCATGGGTACACGCGGTCTGTTCTCCGCCTATATCGCCGCGTTCATTACCGTTTGGGTCTACAAATTCTGCGTCTCGCGCGATCTGACCATTAAGCTGCCCAAGGAGGTCCCGGGCGCCATCGCTCAGAACTTCCGTGACATCATCCCCTTTGGCGGCGCCGTCATCATCTGCGGCATCATCGATGTCATCGTGCGCAACCTCATGGGCGTTCCGTTCTCCGAGCTGCTTATCAAACTGCTCTCCCCGCTCTTTACCGCTGCAGAAACCTATCCTGGCCTTATCCTTATCCAGGCAGCCACCGCGTTCTTCTGGTTCATCGGCGTCCACGGCCCCTCGATCGTCCAGCCGGGCATCGACCCCATCCGTCTTGCCAACCAGGCCGAGAACCTGCAGGTTCTGCTGGCCGGTGGTCACCCCGCCCACTCCCTCACCTTTAACATGTCGCTCGTGGGTGAGTTCGGCGGCACCGGCGCCACGTTCATCGTGCCGCTTCTGCTGATTCTCTTTATGAAGTCCAAGCAGCTCAAAGCCGTCGGTAAGGCCTCGATTGTTCCTGTTGCCTTCGCCGTCAACGAACCGCTGCTCTTTGGCGCGCCGATGATCCTTAACCCCTACATGCTCATCCCCTTTGTTGCCGCCGGTTGCGTCAACGTAAGCGTTGCCAAGTTCTTTATCGACAACGTGGGCATGAACGGCTTCTCCTTCGTGGTGCCTTGGGCTACCCCTGCCCCCATCGGCATTTTCATCACCACAAACTTCCAGCTTATCGCCCTGGTATTTGTCGCGATCATCATATTGCTGGACGCCATCATCTACCTGCCGTTCTTGAAGGCATACGATAAGCTGCTCTGCGACCAGGAGGCCGAACGCGCCGCCGAGCTGGGTCTTGAGTCCGATGGTGCTGCCACCATCGCCGCCAGCACCTCTGCGCCCGCTGTCGAGCAGACCGCCGCTGTCACCGCTTCCGTCGAGCCGACCGCCGCTGCCGCCG
>URGY01000173.1 GCA_900547505.1 uncultured Collinsella sp. | reverse complement strand
AGGCTATTCGTCGGCAGCGTCAGATGTGTATAAGAGACAGGTGCTGCAGGAGCTGCCCGAGGGAACGAAGCTCGGCGTTGGC
This sequence comes from uncultured Collinsella sp., assembly GCA_900547505.1. Lineage (GTDB taxonomy): Bacteria > Actinomycetota > Coriobacteriia > Coriobacteriales > Coriobacteriaceae > Collinsella. Next base: position 3,942 of record URGY01000173.1, on the reverse strand, counting down.
GCGCAGGCGGTTTGCGAGCTCGCGCGTCGCGACGATGTCGACTGCGTGCTCGTCGCTATTGTGGGTGCCGCCGGTCTGGAGGCGAGCCATGCGGCCTTGACCTCAAATAAGCGCCTTGCCCTTGCCAACAAGGAGTCCCTCGTCGTCGGTGGCGACTTGCTTATGCCGTTGGCGCAACCGGGCCAGCTTATTCCAGTCGACTCTGAGCACTCCGCCATCTACCAGTGCTATCTGGGGGAGAACCCACGCGAGGCTCATTGTATTTGGCTCACCTGCTCGGGCGGTCCGTTCTTTGGCCGCACACGCGACGAGCTCGATTGCGTGACGCGTGCCGATGCCCTCGCACATCCCACGTGGGCCATGGGTGCCAAGATCACCATCGACTCCGCCACCCTTATGAACAAGGGCCTGGAGCGTATTGAGGCCATGCATCTGTTCAACTGCGACCTCGATTTCATTAACGTGGTCGTGCAGCGTCAGTCCAAGATTCACTCTATGGTCGAGTTCGCCGACGGCTCCGTGATGGCGCATCTCGGTGCTTCCGACATGCGTATTCCCATTCAGTTCGCGTTCTCGTATCCCGAGCGTTGGGATACCCCGGCGCCTCGTATCGATTTCCGCGAGCTGGGGCAGCTCACGTTTGATGCTGCCGACATGGATACCTTCCGCTGTCTGGCACTGGCCGAGCGTGCCGGCAAGACGGGTGGCACCATGCCGTGCGTGCTCAATGCCGCCAACGAGGTCGCCGTTGATGCCTTCCTGCACGATGGCTGCAGCTTTACCGATATCGATCGCATTGTGGAATCCTGCATGGATGCCCACGATATGCAGGCTGTCGATTCGTTTGAGCAGCTTCGCGACATCGATGCGTGGGCGCGTGAAAAGGCTGCGCAGGTACTCGCCGCAACCCGTTCCTAACCCATAAGGATTGCTTTTTCGTTTTATGGATACTGTTCTGAGCGTTCTTTCATCGGTCTTTTGGGGCCTGCTGATGCTTTCCGTCCTCGTGTTTTTGCACGAGGGCGGCCACTTTTTGGCGGCGCGTGCCTGCGGCGTCCGTGTGACCGAGTTCTTTTTGGGCCTGCCGTGCCGCTTTGACATCCATTACACGTCGCGTCGCATTGGAACCAAGTTTGGCGTGACCCCGCTGCTGCTGGGTGGCTACGCTGCCATCTGCGGTATGGATCCGACCGATGTCTCGTGCGCCGATCGCGTGCTCGCGGCTATCTACCGTCATGGTCGCGTGACCGTGGCCGACCTTGCTGTCGAGCTCGAGCTTTCCGAGGAGGATGTGCTCGAGGCTTGTGCTCTGTTGCTGGGCTGGGGCTCCATCGCACCTTGGTATGAGAAAGGGGAGAAGCCCTCACCGAGCTACTATCCCACCAAGTATCAGACACTGCCTCGAGACGCTGCGGGTTACACCACCTTTGACGGCCGCCGGTTCAATCGAGAGCATGCGACTGCCGAGGGTGATGTGTGGGAGCTGCCGTGCGGCGAGGCTGATTTCTTGGCGCAAGAGCGCTCGCACACTTATCTTGGTCAGGGATTTCTCAAGCGCGCCTTTATGCTGCTCGCGGGCATTCTCGTCAATATCCTGACGGGTTTTTTGCTCCTTATGAGCATCTATTCCATTGCGGGTGTCACCGTGCCAATGGATACCAACGTGATCGGTCAGGTTGACGAGGGGTCTATTGCCGCCAAGGCGGGTATCGAGGGCGGCGACGCGATCCTTTCGGTCGACGGAGTATCGTGCTCTACCTGGATGGACGTTTACGATGCCATCGGCAAGGCCGCCGGTAAGGACGATATCGCCATTGAGTATGAGCGCGACGGCAAGCAGCATTCGACCTCGGTTGCGCTCAAAGAGGACGAGCGGTTAGGTGTGTATGCTTCTACGGAGGTAGTCCGTTTGGACCCCATCACCTCGGCGCGTCTGTCATTCTCCTATGTTGTGCAGACCGCGGAGGGCGTGATGCGCCTGCTCCAGCCGCAGCATACGATGGAGATTCTCGACCAGTCCTCCTCGATCGTGGGCATCAGCGTCATGTCCTCCCAGGCGGCTGCTGCCGGCCCCGTAACGTTTCTGTCGTTTGCCGCCCTCATTTCGTTCTCGCTTGGCTTTATGAACCTGCTGCCCATCCCACCACTCGATGGCGGTAAGTTAGTCATCGAGATTATTCAAAAGATTGTGGGCCGCGAGCTTCCGCTCAAGGTCCAGACGATTGTGAGCTATGTGGGCATCGCGCTCTTTGCGCTGCTGTTTGTCTATATGCTTCGTTCCGACATCCTTCGTTTTATTCTGTAGGGGAGTGTTTGGATTGTCTCTATCCCATTCTTTGCCGCGCGAGCTGACGCGCCCTGTGCATGTGGGCGGCGTGCAGATCGGCGGCGGCGCGCCGGTGGTGGTTCAGTCCATGACATGCACTGATACCGCCGATGCCCAGGTAACGCTTGGGCAGGTTCGCGCGTTGGCGCAGGCGGGCTGCGATATCGTGCGCGTGAGTGTACCCACCGAGGCCGCGCTCGAGGGCTTTCGTACCATCTGTGCTGAGTCCCCGGTGCCGATCGTCGCCGATATCCACTTTAACTATAAGCTTGCCATTGGTGCCGTTGAGGCCGGTGCTGCCAAGCTGCGCATCAATCCCGGCAATATCGGCGATTGGGCCAAGGTTGACGCGGTGATCGATGCTGCGGGTGCAGCGGGCTGTGCGATTCGTATCGGCGTCAATGCCGGTTCGCTTGAGCAGGATATCGCCGAGCGCGAAGACCTCACGCAGCCCGAAAAGCTCGTGATGTCGAGCGAGCGCTTCGTCAAGCACTTTGAGGACCGCGGCTTTACGAACATTGTGCTTTCGGCCAAGGCCCATAGCGTGCAAACGACGCTCGATACCTATCGAGCCCTGTCGCGTGAGATTCCCCACGTTCCGCTTCACCTGGGCGTGACGGAGGCTGGGACCAAGCTCCAAGGTACTATCAAGAGCTCTGTAGGCTTGGGTATCTTGCTTTCCGAAGGCATTGGCGACACCATGCGTGTGTCGCTCACGGCCGATCCGCTTGAGGAGCCGCCGGTCGCTTGGGGTATTCTGCAGTCGCTGGGCCTGCGTCGCCGTGGCCCCGAGATCGTCTCGTGCCCCACGTGCGCCCGCTGCCAGGTTAATCTCATTCCCATCGCCGAGGAGGTCACCGAGCGGCTTAAGAACTACTCCGCGCCGCTTTCGATCGCCGTGATGGGATGTGCCGTTAATGGCCCCGGCGAGGCTTCCGACGCCGACCTGGGCGTTGCTTGCGGACGTGGTCAGGCCTTGCTCTTTTCGCACGGCCAGATCATTGGTAAAGTAGCTGAGGATCAAATTGTCGACGCGCTCATGGCCGAGGTCGACAAGCTTATTGAGGAGAAATAAATGACCCGAGCAATGTATATGTCTAAGCTCTATGCGCCGACGCTTAAAGAGGATCCGGCGGACGCTGAGCTCGCCAGCCACCGCCTGCTGCTCCGTGCCGGCATGATCCGCAAGGAGGCCGCCGGTCTGTATTCCTACCTGCCGCTTGCTTGGCGCTCGATCCGCAAGATTGAGAACATCGTGCGCGACGAGATGGACGCTGCCGGCGCCCAGGAGCTTATGATGCCCATCATGGTCGACGCCGAGTTGTGGCGTGAGTCCGGCCGCATCGACGCCTATGGCAAGGAGCTTGTGCGCTTTGACGACCGTCATGGTCGCGAGTTCGTCCTGGGCCCCACGCACGAGGAGACCGTCACGGCCCTGGTGCGCAACGAGCTGCGCTCCTACAAGGAGCTGCCGCTGTCGCTGTACCAGATCCAGGTGAAGTTCCGCGACGAGATCCGTCCGCGCTTCGGGCTTCTGCGCAGCTGTCTCTTATACACATCTCCGAGCCACGAGACTACGCTGCATCTCGTATGCCGTCTTCTGCTTGAAAAAAAAA
>URGY01000172.1 GCA_900547505.1 uncultured Collinsella sp. | reverse complement strand
TTTTTCAAGCAGAAGACGGCATACGAGATGCAGCGTAGTCTCGTGGGCTCGGCGAGCTTCTTCTTGTACTCCTTCTTGGACAGCGCCGCGTCCTCCTTGGAGATAGCGCCCTCGGCGACGGCCACGATGGTAAAGCGGCTGCCGGTCTCCATGCGATGCTCGATGGTCTTGATGACGTTATCCATGTCGTAGGGAATCTCGGGAATCAAGATGACATCCGCGCCGCCCGCGACGCCGGCGTACAGCGGGATCCAGCCAACCTTGTGGCCCATGATCTCGATGACAAACACGCGGCCGTGGCTCGAGGCGGTAGTGTGGATGTCGTCGATGCACTTGGTGGCGACGTCGATGGCGCTCGTAAAGCCAAACGTCAGCTCGGTGCCCCAGGTGTCGTTATCGATGGTCTTGGGCAGGGCGATAACGTTGAGGCCCTCTTCGCGCAGGCGGTTGGCGGTCTTGGTGGAGCCGTTACCGCCCAGCATAAACAGGCAGTCGAGCTGCAGCTTATGATAGGTGTGGACCATCGCCGGCACCTTCTCGACACCATCGGCTTCGGGGGTATCCAGGCGCTTGAACGGCGTGCGGCTCGTGCCCAGGATGGTGCCGCCGCGGGTGAGGATACCGCTAAAATCGGCGGGCGTCATGACGCGGAACCTGCTGTAGATAAGGCCCTGGTAGCCGTCCTCAAAACCATAGATCTCGATAGGTTCTTCGCTATTGGTCATAAGCGTTTTGACGATGCCGCGCATGGTGGCGTTGAGCGCCTGACAGTCGCCGCCACTGGTAAGAAGACCGATCCTGAGCATGATGAATCCTTCCGGGCAAGTTATAACATGCGCATAAGTTTACCCCCGCACACTGTTGATACGGGGGTAAAACGTGTTAGCTCAAGCGTATGGAAATGTAAGCAACGTCAGGGAACGTAAGGTCGACGGGCCTGGCTCCTTACAGTGCGAAGGCATCGACGTTGCCCCAGTGACGGCGCAGCGTGATGGCGGCAGCGGGCTCGGTATTGTCAAAGACGACCGACCACTGCGTGTTGCTGGTGATGTCTTCCGGATTGGGCTTTTGCGCCGCAGCGCGTAGGGCCTTCCAAGCGACTGCCTCGTCTTGGGCGCCGACATGGGCGTCAAGGACATCGGCGATTGCGACGGCGCGCTCTTTACCATGGCCCAGCTCGCCATTCTTTTGGTTGGGCAGCACTTCGTCGCCATAGCAGGCGTAGAAGTTCGTGACCTGGCGAACAGGGGTCGCTTTGAAAGCGCGGTCCGGATCGCGCGGGTCCCACTCTACTACGCGCGCGTCACCGGCGGCGTCGTTGATAAAGAAGTGGTAATCGCGTCCGGCCATGGCGTGCATGTCGTAGGCGGAAAGCAGGTCGACTGCCTCTTGCGTGGTAGCCGCGCGGTCGAGCACCAGGCGGATGGCGAGCGAAGTGTTGATGACGGGGCGCTGCGTGTCCTGGTCACAGGGTTTGGAATCCAAGGTGAGCACGGCAATGGACACGCCGCATTCGTTGACGCCGTCGAGCTGGGCAAACGGGCCCATCAATGCCGCGGCGCGTCCTGCGACGGAGTCAAGTGGAGTGTTGGCGCCCAGGTTATTGAGGGCCGCAAAGCCGATGGAGGCATAGCCGTCGCGCGGGTGATTGCGCACCAGCAGCGCCGAGGTGTCGTCCTTAAAGTCGTAATTGCGACCGGTGCGCACGCGGCCTTCGGCATCTACGGCGACAAAAGCGCTGCAGGCAAACTGGGGCGCCTGGACATGTGCCGGCACACCGGGCAGCACCTGCGCCACCACGGCATCGATGTAGGCCTGGTCGTCGCGCACGCCAGCGGCGATGATGCGATCAAGATCGTAGTCGTAGGCGATGTCGATTGCGTACAGGTCATAGCCATCCGCGTAGCCGGTCAAGTGTTTGAGCGACGCGGCGGACTTGATTTGCTTGTGATAAACGATACCGGTGGCAGCGGCAAGGCCGACGGCGACTCCTGCGACACCGCAGACGATGGCAATGTTACGTGGCTTCATGACGGCTCCTCTCGTCCTGTTAGCGCAATTGTCGCAAAAGGGGCGCGGGCATGATGGCTCAAGTTGGTGAGCGGCGCGGAATTAAGCACGGAATGAAGAGTGCGGCGCTGGCGTGGCGGGGTATGCTGGAGGGGACCATCAACCCAGCGAAAGGGGAGAGCATGACGGATCAGGAAACGCCCGAGCGCGCGCACGTGACGGCCGACGATATCGAGGCCGCCAACGACCTTATCGACTTTATCGAGGCATGCCCCAGCATGTTCCATACGGCGGCGACCATTATGGCCGAGCTCGACGAGGCGGGCTTTACCTACCTGTCCGAGAACGCGGCGTGGGACATCGAGCCGGGCGGGCGTTATTACACGCAGCGCAACACTTCGAGCGTTATCGCCTTTAAGGTGGGCGAGGACCTGGCTGCTACGTGGGGCGAGGAAGGCGTTGCCGGCGACTACCATTTTCAGCTGACGGCGTCGCACAGCGACTCGCCGACGTTTAAGGTCAAGGCCGTGCCCGAGCTCGACGGCGCGGGCGAGACGCTGCGCCTGAACACCGAGGCCTACGGCGGCATGATCGACTACACCTGGTTCGACCGTCCGCTGGCACTCGCGGGCCGCGTGCTGGTACGCGAGGGCGACCGTATTGAGAGCCGCCTGCTTGCCACCGAGCGCGAGGTCGCTATTATCCCGAGCCTTGCCATCCACATGAACCGCGGCGTTAACGAGGGCTTTGCGCCTAATCGTGCTGTCGACCTGTGCCCGCTCATCAGCGCCGGTGACCTTAAGCAGGGCGACTTTGATGCTCTGATCGCCGACGAACTGGACGTTGAGCCCGAGCAGATCCTGGGTCGCGACCTGTTCCTGGTCAATCGTCAGGATGCGCGCATTTGGGGCTGGGCCGACGAGTTTATCTCGACGCCCAAGCTCGACGACCTGGCCTGCGCCTATACCTCGCTGCAGGCATTTTTGGGTGCCGAGAACGCGCACGATGTCTCGGTCTTTTGCTGCTTTGATAACGAGGAGGTTGGCTCCGAGACCAAGCAGGGCGCCATGTCGACGTTCTTGGCCGATGCGCTGCGCCGCATTAACGGCTCGCTGGGCTTTGACGACGAGTCGTACCACCGCGCGCTTGCCGCCTCGATGCTCGTGAGCTGCGACAACGCACATGCCGTGCATCCCAACCATGCCGAGAAGTGCGATGCCCGCAACCAGGTGGTGCTTAACGGCGGCATCGTCGTCAAGGAAGCTGCTAACCAGCACTACTGCACCGATGCCTTTAGCCGCGCGGTGTTCCAGGCCATCTGCGATGACGCCGACGTGCCCACGCAGGCTTTCGCCAACAAGAGCGACATGGCCGGCGGTTCCACCCTGGGCAACCTGTCGAATATGCAGGCGAGCATGCATGCCGTGGACGTGGGCCTGCCGCAGCTGGCCATGCACTCGAGCTACGAGACCGGCGGCGTGCGCGACGTCATGTACGCCATCCGCGCCCTCACCGCCTTCTACGAGCGCGACCTAACCATCAACGGAGCCGAAAGCGTGGAGCTCTAAATGCGAGCCGAAGAAATGAAGGTCGAGCGTGGGGCTCAGCTTATTGATCGGGGCTTACAGCTGTTCGTCGCCGCTTGCCATGAGTCAGGGGTCGACGTGTCCAAGGCGCGACCAACGAGTGCTGAAGAACTCAAACGTAACGCCTACTCGGACCGTTATGACGAGGAGACGGACTGGCTCTAATAAGCGAAGTGTCGAAAACGCTAGATGTATGTTTGATATCACTTTGGCGAGAGTGTCGCAGACAGAACTACCGGTATGGCGCAAGCCAACCTGATCCCATTGCACCAAACCTACCAAATAGGGACAGGTTCATTTTGGCAGGTTTTATCTGGGCAAATGCCGCAATGCCAACAGCTGGACAGAATTGTTAAGACACCGCAGGTCGAGCAAGCGTCAGCGAGCGATGTCCAGAGCGAACAAGTTGGCATGAAAAAGGCAAGGCATAGACCTTCTGGTCATG
>URGY01000171.1 GCA_900547505.1 uncultured Collinsella sp. | reverse complement strand
AACCCGGAGGTCGTAGGTTCAAATCCTGCCCCCGCGACCAAGAACTTGCAGCTCGTCGGCCTAGCCGGCGAGCTTTTTTGTTATTTCGGGACCGTGTTTTCGGTCCAATTCTCGGCCTCTCAAACAAAATCTCGATCTGTAACATCTAGACCCGATTTAGGCGGCTAGGTGTTACAGGTCGAGATATACCGGTGGGTTGGGTCGTGTTTGTCTAAATCTGTAACACGAGGGACGGATTTTGCCGAGTTGTTGTTATAGATTGAGATTTTCTAGCAGGCGGGTCCCGTTTGTCTCGATCTGTAACAGGTAGGGGTCAAAAATGGGTCTAGATGTTACAGATCTAGATTGTTGAGGATGAGGTGAGAGGAATGTCTCGATCTGTAACAGTAAGACCCAGTTTTGCCGCGCAACTGTTACAGATTGAGACAAACCGACGGGCCGCCACGCCCCATCCACCAGCCGCCACCTGATATTCGCCGATTTTCGTTGTGCCGCCGCGCTTCCATGCCATATCCTCTAGACAACTACGCGGCATCATCGCCGCCGCGCCTACAAGAGAGGAATGTCCATGACCGCACCTGCATCCAAGCTGCTCCAGCCCATTACGGTTGGCCCCCTTGAGCTCAAAAACCGCATTATGTTCCCGCCGCTCACCACCGGCTACGAGGAGCGCGACGGTTCCATTGGCGAGCGCAGCCTGGCTTTTTACGAGCGCCTGGCCCGTGGCGGCGTGAGCTACATCGTCATCGGCGACGTTGCTCCCGTCATGACCGCAAGCCCCACGCCCAAGCTGGCAACCGACGCCCAGATCCCCACGTTTAAGGCGCTGGCCGATGCCGTCCACAAGCACGGCGCCAAGGTCGCGCTGCAGCTGTTCCACCCCGAGTACGACGTGCCCGGTGTCGGCCGCATGGTCATGGGTTCCATGGCCGCCGCCAAGGCCGCGCAGGAGGCCAAGGCCGCCGGCGACGAGGAGACCTTTGCCGCCAAGATGGCCGAGTCCAACGAGATCCGCAACCAGGCCTACGCCAAGCTGCACCACGACATGCAGCACTTTGTGAACGAGGCCAGCGTGGAGCAGCTCACCCAGATCAAGGAGGCCATCGCTGCCTCGGCCGCCCGTGCGCAGCAGGCCGGCATCGACGCCATCGAGGTCCACGGCGACCGTCTGGTGGGCTCGCTGTGCTCGGCAATCCTTAACAAGCGCACCGACGAGTACGGCGGCTCGTTCGAGAACCGCGTCCGCTACGCGTTGGAGGTCGTCGCCGCCATTAAGGAGGCCGCGCCGCAGCTGATGGTGGAGTACAAGCTCCCCGTGATCATGGAGAACCCCGACGGCACGCCGCGCGGCAAGGGCGGCCTGCAGCCCGACGAGGCCTGCGAGTTCGCCAAGCTGCTCGAGGGCGCGGGCATCGATATGATCCAGGTCGCGCAGGCCAACCACACGGGCAACATGGGCGATACCATTCCGCCCATGGGCGCCATGCCCTACAACTGGACGCTGCCCGTGGCCGAGCGCGTCAAGGCCCTGGTCTCCGTGCCGGTGGCAACCGTCGGCCGTGTTGTTTCGGTCGAGGCCGGCGAGAAGATTCTGGAAGACGGCGCCGCCGACATCATCGCCTATGGCCGCTCGCTCATGTGCGACCCCGACATTGCGCTGAAGGCCGCCACGGGTGAGCCCATCCGCGAGTGCCTCAACTGCAACAAGGGCTGCGTCGACGCGATTCAAAATCGCAAGTACATCTCGTGCGTGCTCAACGCCGAGAACGGCGACGAGGCGACCATCACCATCAAGCCGGGCGAGGGCGACAAGAAGATCGCCGTGGTGGGCGGCGGTATTGCCGGCCTGGAGGCCGCACGCGTGGCGGCCAAGCGCGGCTACGGTGTGACCGTCTACGAGGCGAGCGATCATCTGGGCGGCCAGATTGTGCTGGCGGCCGCGCCTCCGCGCAAGGACGAGATCATGCGCTCGGTTGAGTACTACGAGAAGATTCTGCCCGGCCTGGGAGTGAAGGTTGAGCTCAACCATGCCGCTACCGCTGAGGACCTCAACGCCGCCGACGCCGCGATTGTGGCTGTGGGCGCACACGACGTGGTCATCCCCGTTCCGGGCGCCGACTCGGAGAAGGTCGTGTCGAGCTGGGACGTGCTGGCCGGCAAGGTGGAGCTCAGCGGGCGCGTCGCCGTCATTGGCGGTGGCCTGGTGGGCACCGAGACTGCCGAGTACCTGCTGCAGCATGGCTGCGAGGTGGCGATCGTGGAGATGCTCGACAAGATTGCCGCGGGCGAGTCCGAGACCATTCTGCCGCTGATCATGAGCGACTTTGCCGAGCACAACGTGGAGCAGCACGTGAAGACCCGCCTGACCGCCATTACCGACGAGGGCGTGGAGGCCATTCGCACTACCGAGGACGGCGCCGAGGAGCCGGTGAAGATCGCCTGCGATTACGTGGTGATGGCCGTGGGCTCCAAGGCCAACGCGTTTGACCTGGATGGCGTGACGGTGCCCGTGACCTGCGTGGGCGACTGCTCGGGCGAGCGCACCGCCGACATTGCGAGCGCCATTCGCACGGCATATCACGCGGCCAACGAGCTGTAGTTAACTTCGCGGCCAGGCGGGGCGGTAGCACGGATCCGTCTCGCCCGGCTGTGTCCCGTCGGATGTCAACCGGTGCGGGGCCTGCAAGCGCGCAGGTCCCGCCCTTTTTGTTTTGCTCCGGTGGATGGCAATGCGCGGTAATCATGAGGAGTGAGGACGTCTACTGCCTTGCAGATCACTCAAAATTATTGGGGGAGGGGTTAATAACTATATCCTCTATACCAAAGGACATAAAGAGATGCCAATTTTGTTGACAAGCGAATGACGATTAGCTGCGAGTCAGCTACCAGCGTAAATAATCGATAAAGAAATGTCGTAATTTGGTGCCAAATGCCCAGATAACGCCGCGTCTATTTTAATTAACTGCTTTGAGCAAACAGTAAAATGCTACTATCTAACTTGCACGTAAGAAAGCAGATTAACGGTTAAGGCTAAGAAGTGGCAGGTATGTCGGAAGCAACTAGGACTCGCACGCATGCGCCCGAGGTTAGACAGCGCGCCGTCGAGATCCTCCAAGAGGGGGTCGGTCATCGCGCCCTCGCTGCGGAGCTTGGCATTCCCCAGGCCACGGCTCGTCAGTGGGCCCGCGCGTATGCTGTGGGCGGTGCCGACGCCGTTCTCAACGCCGGTTCGCATCATCACACCTATTCGTACGAAGTTAAGCTCGCCGTGGTTAAGGATCGCTTGGAAAACGGCTTAACGGTTCGCGAGGCCATGATCAAGCACAAGATTCCCAGCGAGTCTTCGGTCAAGGCTTGGTGCCGTCAGTACCGCGAGAGCGGTGAGTCCGCACTGGTCGATAAGCCGCGCGGTCGCAAGCCGCGCGTTAAAAAGGCGGAATAGCGAACGGGATGGTGCGCCCACAGGGGCGCATTTTTCTTGCCGCGCCTCTACTCCAATGCGGACGCGCCCTTGCCCCGTACGTCTAAAACTCCCCAGTTGACCGAAAACCTACCGCCGCTACTCCTCAATTGAGCTATAACGTTAAACAACTGCAGCGTTTTTGCATGGGGGAGTGATGGTATGACGCTACTGTATTTCCTTACCCTGTTTCCGCTGGTACCGGCGCTGTGCATGCTGCTCGCGCGCGGTGACCGCGCCCGCGATGCGGTGGGGCTCATAGGCTCCGGCATTATTATGGCGGTGACGGTTGTAGTCGCCGTCATGTTTTTTGGCATGGGTCCGCAGAGCTTTGAGGTTGTCCCCGGCACCTCGTCTACGCTCTCGATCATCAGCTCCGCCATCGACGTGATCCTGTGCGCCGTCATCCTGTACAACGCGTACAAATATAGGAACACGCTCACCATGGTGCTCGGCATAGTCCAGCTGGTGGGCTCGCTCGCCTTTGCAGCCATGACGCTGCCCGCGGCCGAAGCCGTCACGGCGACGCCGCTCTACCTGGACTACATGAGTGTGATCATGGTCCTCGCCGCTGTCTCTTATACACATCTGACGCTGCCGACGAATAGCCTTGTGTAGATC
>URGY01000170.1 GCA_900547505.1 uncultured Collinsella sp. | reverse complement strand
CTCGTGGGCTCGGAGATGTGTATAAGAGACAGCTCCAGGTCGCGCATGGCGATGCGCATGCCGCTGCCCAGGTCCTGGAACTCGGAAAGCGCGGTCAGACGCGCCGTCGCCTCCTCGGTAAGCGGCAGCTCGCCGGGGAACATAAAGTACGCGTATGCCTGCGTGGCAGAGCGGCCCACACGGCCCTTGAGCTGGTAGAGCTGTGCCAGACCCAGGCGCTGCGAGTCCTCGATGATCAGCGTGTTGGCGGTCGCGTTGTCTATGCCGCTCTCCACGATGGTCGTGGCGATGAGCACGTCGATCTTTTTGGTCGCGAACTCGATCATCACGTCCTCGACCTCGCGCGGGCTCATCTTGCCGTGCGCCACGCCCACGCGCGCCTCGGGCGCGGCCTCGTGCACGCGCGCCACGGCGTCGTCGATGGTCTTGACGCGGTTGGACACGTAATACACCTGACCGCCGCGGCCCACCTCCAGGCGAATCGCCGCGCTCACCACATCGGGGTCGTACTCCCCCACGTGCACGATCACGGGACGACGCCCGGTCGGCGGCGTCGTGATCAGGCTCATGTCGCGCACGCCACTCGTGGCCATCTGCATGGTACGCGGAATGGGCGTTGCCGAAAGCGTGAGCACGTCGATCTGCTCGCGCAGGTTCTTGAGTTGCTCCTTGTGCTGCACGCCAAAGCGCTGCTCTTCGTCGATGATCACCAGGCCCAGGTTCTTGGGGTTCACATCGGCCGAAAGCAGACGATGCGTGCCGATGAGCACATCGATCGTGCCCTCGGCAAACGCCTTGAGCGCGCGCTTTTGCTGCGCCGGCGTGCGGAAGCGGCTGAGCACCTCGACCTCAAGGCCAAACGGGGCAAAGCGCTCAAAGAATGTCTCGTAGTGCTGCTGGGCCAGAATGGTCGTGGGGCAGAGCACCATGACCTGGCGGCCGGAGTCGACGCACTTAAACGCCGCGCGCAGGGCGACCTCGGTCTTGCCAAAGCCCACGTCGCCGCACAGCAGGCGGTCCATGGGCTTGGGCGCCTCCATGTCGGCCTTAATGTCGGCGATGGCCTCCAGCTGGTCGCGCGTCTCGTCGTAAGGAAAGCTCTCCTCCATCTCGATCTGCTCGGGCGTGTCGGGCGGGCAGGCGATACCGGTAATCGACGAGCGGCGCGTATACAGATCGACCAGGTCAAACGCCAGCTTTTTGGCGTTTTTGCGCGCCTTGTTGGTGGCGCGCGTCCAGTCGGCGGTGTTGAGCCTGGTCAGGCGCGGCTTGTCGCCGTCGGGACCGACGTATCTCGTGATACGGTCGACCTGCTCGAGCGGCACGTAGAGCTTGTCGCCGTCGGCATATTCCAGCAAAAAGTAGTCGCGCTCCTTGCCACCCACTTCCTGGCGCGCGATCTCGCTAAAGAGCGCGATGCCGTGGGTGGCGTGCACCACGTAGTCTCCCGGCTTAAACGGGAAGGTGATCTGCGTAATGTCAACCTTGCGGCGGCTGCGGGCCCGGTTGGCGTCCATGCGGGCGTTGAGGTCGGCGATCGAGAACACGGCTAGGTTGGCATCGGGCACCACCACGCCCTGCGGCAAGGCGGCATCGACAAAGGTCACACGTCCGCGCGAAATAGTGGGCACGGCGGCGCCGGCGGCAGCCTGGGCGGCACCCGCCTCGAGCGAGCGGGCGTTGAGCGCGTCGGCCTTACGCTCGCGAATGGAAGCATGGGCCTCCTGGCGTGCGGCACGGTCGGCGGAATCCGCCGCTGCCACGCGCACGCGCTCGCCAATGACGCCTGCGTTTTCGGGCGCGGCCGTCAGCGATTCCTCAAAGGTAATGCCCTCGTCACCAAAGGTGAGCTCCATCGACTCGCGCGCACCGCGGTCAGGGATGGCAAACACGCAAGCGTAGCGCTTGCCCACGACTTCCTGAATGCGCGTCATAAAACGGTTGTCCGAGCCTGCGATGGCCGGCTGCTCAATCTTGAGCTCGGCCGTCACCGCACCGCCGGCACGGATGAGGCTCACGTAGTTCAGGCGCTGCTGGGCACCAAAATCGAGCTGTTGGGCGCGCACGTACAGACCATCCAGGCGGTCAATCCCTGCCTCGCCGGCACGGGCCTCAATATCCTCGTAGGCGCGCAGGCAGTCGTCGAACAGCGAGCGCGGCTCGGACAGAACCACGAGTGCCTTGCCGCTCACGTGCGCCAACGGGCTTACGGTCTGGCCGTACATCACCGGCAAAAAGCGGTCGAGCTCGGGCGTGACGATGCGCGCATCCACCATCTCGAGCAGCGCCGCCAGCTTGCTGTCGTCCTGGCTGGCACGGTAGAGCGCCACGTGCATGTTGTGGACGGCATCGTCGGTAAGCGCCAGCTCGCGGCAGGGGAAGATCTCGATACTGTCCTCGTTGCCGATGGTCTGCCCCGTGAAGCTCACCATGCGGCGGATGCGGTCAATCTCGTCGCCGAAGAACTCGATGCGCACGGGCGCCTTTTCCTGTGCGGGGAACACCTCGACGGTGTCGCCGTGCACGCGGAACAGCCCGGGCGCGTCGGCGGCACCGGCATTGGTGTAGCCCATGCCCACCAGGCGCTGCGGCACCTCGTCAAAAGGAATCTCCTCGCCCACCGCAAAGGTCGTGGACTCCCAATAGTGGCTCTCGACCGGCGGCACGCAACGCAGCAGCGCGCGAGCCGAGGCGACCATGATGCAATTGTCTCCGCGCACGATGCGTCCCAGTGCCTCGCAGCGCTGCGCCACCACGGCATCGTCGGGCGCCTGCTCGCGCCACGGATAATCCTTGCGCTCAGGAAAACGGCATACATGCGCCAGGCCCACGTAGGCGGCAAGGCTACGAGCGGCGCGATCGGCCGCATCCTCGCCACTCACAACGTAGACCGTGGGGCGCGGGCGGCGCGCAAACTGAGCGGCCGCCATAAGCGTGCGACCCGACTGCGACACGGCCAGCGTCACGTCCTCGCCGGCATCGAGTCCGGCCTCGACGGTCTGCAGCGCCTCGGCAGTGTAGAGCTGCGCGGCTATACGGTGAATGAGCATGCTGTTCCTCCGGCATCGCAACGCCAAAAGCCCGCCGGGGCAAGCTCGGCGGGTCGTACGTCAAATACATTGTCTGTCATGGTAGCGCATGGAGAGGACTCCGGCTCAAGGGCAAACCCAGCCCCGCAAAAAACGCCAGACGAAGATGCGTTCCGCCCTACCCCGCTACGCGCACGCTGGGGCACAAATCTGCCAGCGGACACTCGTCACACTTGGGTTTGCGGGCGTCGCAGATCTCGCGACCGAAGGTGATCCACTGATGGTTGACCGACTCCCAATACTCGTGCGGCAAAATCTTGAGCAGATCCTGCTCGGTCTTGAGCGGCTCCTTGGCATGCGTCTTGGGACTCAGCATCAGGCGGTGCGCAATGCGGTTGACGTGCGTGTCCACCGCAATGCCTTCCACGATGCCATACCCCACGTTGAGCACGATGTTCGCCGTCTTGCGTCCCACGCCCGGCAGCTTCACGAGTTCCTTCATGTCGGCCGGCACCTCGCCGCCATAGTCGGCGACGATCATCTGCGCGGCCTCGACGGCATGCTTGGCTTTGCTCTTGTAGAAGCCGAGTGACTTGATGGTATCGGCCACATCGGCCACGCTCGCCCCGGCCATGGCCTCGGGCGTGGGCCACTGGGCAAACAGCTTCGGCGTCACCTTGTTGACCTGCGCGTCGGTCGTTTGCGCCGAGAGCAGCACCGCGATCAGCAGGCGGAAGGGATTTTCGTGGTCCAAAAAGCACTCGACCGGGCCATAGCGACGGTTGAGGCGCTCACACACCTCGATGGCGCGCTCGCGCTTGGCGGCATTGGTCTCGCGTGGCATAACGACTCCTCGGCTCAACGGCACAATAAACTTATGGACACAATTGTCCCACGTCCGAGACGCTTACGCCTCCAAGAATGCGCCGGTCTGACGGCTCCACAGGCTCGCGTACTCGCCACCCGCCTCGACGAGCTGCGCATGCGTGCCGTCCTCGACGATCTCGCCATCGGCCAGCACCACCTGTCTCTTATACACATCTGACGCTGCCGACGAATAGCCTT
>URGY01000169.1 GCA_900547505.1 uncultured Collinsella sp. | reverse complement strand
CGAGATGCAGCGTAGTCTCGTGGGCTCGGAGATGTGTATAAGAGACAGGCCGAGCTCAAAGGCAGCCTCGTAATCGTCGTGATAGACGCACGCCGCGCCCTCGACATGTTGGCCGATCAACACAATGGGCACACGGCACGACTCAATCGCGCGACGGTGCTCGTCGGTGATCATAGTTGCCACCAGAACAATGCCGTCAACCGGGTGGTTTTGGAATAAATCGAGGTATTCGAGCTCACGATCGGCCGCGTTGTCGGTGTTGGCAAGCAGCATCTGGTAGCCACGGCGACCGAGCACCTGACCAATGCCGGCGGTAATGCGGCTCACGGATTCCGAGTTGATCTTAGGTACGATGACGCCGATGAGCTTGGTGGAACCGGTGCGCAGCGCGCGAGCCTGGCTGGATCGCACGTATCCGGTCAGCTCGATTGCCTGCTTAATGCGCTCGGCCTTGTCCGCCGAGATATATCCACCGTTGAGGTAGCGCGAGACGGCGGCGCTCGAAACGCCGGCCAGCTCGGCCACATCTTTCATACGTACCAAAAAGCACCCCTGACAACGAATTCACAAGCACCATGATACCCAACTATCCATGAAACTCGCCGTTGTATTGGATGAGCGTGAGGTCCTCCACGCCATCGAGCGCGCGAATGGCATCCGCATAGGGCATATCCACGCCGTCCGAGAACACCTCCACGGCCATTTCGACCTTGTCGCCGCGCATCGTCTTGGACTTGACGGTGAACTTGGTGCGCCCAAACGCGCGCACGATATCGTCGCCGGCGGTCTGGCCCGTGTAGTGGATGACCATCATGTACACGCGCGCCTTGTCCTGGTGGCTCGCAAAGCCGGCAATCATCACCACAATCACCACTGCCGTAAGCCCCACGAGCGCGTACATGCCGGCGCCTGCCGTAATGCCTGTGGTAATGGCCCAAAAAAGATACAGCAGGTCGAGCGGGTCCTTGACCGCCGTACGATAGCGGACGATTGACAGAGCACCGACCATACCGAGCGAGATGACCACGTTGGTCGAAATCGCGAGCGTGACCATGCAGGTAAGCACGCACATGCCCACGAGTGTCACGGCAAAGCTGCGCGAATATACCACGCCGGTAAAAAAGCGCTTGTACACGCAATAGATCAGGATGCCCATGGCGAGCGCCACGAGCAGCGACAGACCGATCTTGGCAGGGTCGACCTGGCCAAACGCCTCCAAGACGGAGTTCTTAAAAAAGTCCCTGGTGCTCATGGTCTAAATATCCCCTCGGTTCTCAAAATCCGATTCCCAGTAATTAAATCCGCGAAGGTAGGCGGTCTTTTCGTAACACAGGCAGTACTTGGAGACCGCCGTAAGCTCGGCCGCTCCCGGCGGCACCATATCGCGCACCAGCTGCGGGCAAAACTCCGTAAACTTGACCTCCATCACCAGCTTGCCGGGCTCCAGGACCGGCAGCGAGGGCAGCGTCGCGTCAAAGATATCGAAGCTTCCCACCGCGGCACGCACGTTCATGTCAAACGTGATGCGCACGGTGCCCTCATCCATCACCCACGGCTCGCGCTCGTAGTCCACGATGGTCCGCGGGCGCATCATATTGCAGATGCACTCGATGTAGAACTCGCGACAGAGCGGATAGGGGCTCCTCAGCAAAAAGTCGTAGTCGCCAGCCAGAATCTGCTCAAACTCGCCACGCGTGAGCGGCGCGTCCTCCTTGTAGATCCAGCTGCCGTACTTCTTTTTGCGCTCGAGCTTAATCACCTTGTCGCTGCCGTTATAGATGCGCACGCGATACTTTTTGCGCATGAGAATGCCGGCGTCTTTTTCCTCGTAGGCCGAGTTGCAGTAGTCGTCAAAGTACAGGCTGCGAATGGTGTAACCGCCTGCCCGCGCATGCTTGTCCAGCTTAAATACCGGCGCCATGCGACAGGCAAGCGCAGCGTGCTCGCCCTCGCTAATGAGATATTTGAGCTCGTGGCGGTAACGCTCCTGCGTGGCACGCACAGGCGGGGCCGCCAAGCGCTCAAGCAGCGCGCTAGCCCTCCTCATACGTGTCCTCCACGACCTTACCGCCGTCTTGCACGTAAAAACACTTCATGCCGTAGTGCTTGCCGTCGTCGGTCACATAGTAGTCAAACGCATCTTGCGTATAGCCGTCGGAGTTGATGGCACGCACGCGTACAAAATACTGGCCGGTATCGGGCGCATCGCAGGTCACCTCGGGAAGCAGCACGTCCTCGGCCTTAAAAACCACGTCGCTTATGGCATAGTCACGCGCAAGCTCCACGGTGTAGCGAATGTCGCGCGCCTCAAAGTCGTAGGACGCATCCCAGTTAATACGCAGCTTACCGTTATCGATCTGCGGCACGCCGATGTAGAACGGCATGGGCTTTTTAAAACTCTCGCGAAAGCTCTTGTAGTTCTCCTCGATCTCGGAGGGAATCGCCGCGGCGATCTGCTCGTATTGGTCCTTGGTGACAGGCAGATGGTCGATATCGGGCGAAGCAAAGACCAGCGATTCAGTAACCTCGCGGTAGTGCTTGATCATCTTGCTCAGGCGTGCCTCGGTCATATACGAACGCAGGTCCTTGACGGCGCGGTCGAGCTCGCTGCGGAACGATTTGCTGCGCAGCGCACGATTGAACAGTACGTTGCCCCAGTAGTTGCTTGCGCCGCGCTCCCAGCTCGCGTAGTCCGAAAACCCGGTAAGAGAAAGCTCCAGCTTACGCAGCATGCCGTCGTTATCCCAATCTAAAAAGTACCAGGTATTTGAGTTGAGCGGGCTGTACAGATAGCAGTTACGGTTCTGCGTATCGCAGTTGCCCGTCAGGATCTGAAACGCCAGCCAATAGACCAGATTTTCGGTATCAAAGTAGGTGCCGAGCACGTCGTCGATCTTTTGCGATTCATCGTTGAGCGCATCGAGCATCTCGATGAGCTTGGTGTGGTCCGAATCGCCCTTAATCTCGAGCATGCCCTCAAATTTAGCCTGGTTGTAGTCGGGATCGTCGGCGAGCTTAATGGCATCCTCGTAGCGATGGAAATCGAAGCTGTTCACCTTATACAGGTGACCGCTCTTATCCAGGCCATGTGCCTTAAGCGCCGTCTTGTTGAGCTGCTCCACCTGCGTAAACAGGCCGTAGTCCTCAAAGGTATCGTTGGACTTTTCGGTCTGGTCGCACACCCACAGATGCACAAACTGCGTGCGCAGGCCCATCATCTGGGGAATCCCGCGGATAAGGTCGTAGGCCATCTTGTTGCGAAAACGCATACCCTCGCCCATGTGCTTGTTGAGCGCAATCGCGCGCTGTTGGCGCCAGGTACCCTTGCCCTTTTTGAGCTCCACCTTGTAATTCTTTTGCGAGTTGTTGCTCGATGTCTGACCGCGCACCTGCACGGTAGCATTGGGCGCTTCCTCGCCATAGCCAACCTCGCCGGCCACCGGGCCGTCTTCGTCGCCCGGCTGCAGCAGGCCCATAACCTGATAGCGCGTCACGCCCATGTCGGCATAGTCATACACCGAGTACGTGTTGATCTCGGCCCAGCTGTGGTCGGTGTTCTCGGAGCTGTTGCCGCGCGAAACCGTCAGGTACATGGTCACAATGCCCGAGTCGTCGTAGACCTCGTACAGCTCATCTTTATCGCGCAGATGCTTGGTACCGTCCGAGGAATCGGCCTTTTTAATCTTGTCCTGCTTTTTGACCTCTTTAGTCGAGGATTCGTCCTGAGACGAACAGCCCGAAAGCAACAGCGCGCCGGCAGCCGCCTCGATCAGGCAGCGGCGAGACATCATCCTATCGGTCATCAGAACCTCCCCAATGCTTGCGATACACGCGGACTACTGCGCGCTCAAACGCGCCATGTGGCTCACCCTTATGGCGACCTTCCTCATAGCGCTGCTCGGCACGGTCGAGCAAGCGGCCCAGCTGTGTAAACCAGCCCGTCTTGTCGGTCGCCACAATGGGCTGCTGGCTCAGGATACGATACGGCAAGTTGGCGGTATAGGTATCGAGCCGCAGCAGCGCCACGATAAAAAACACCGCCGCACCCAACAAAAAGGAGGCTTCGGTAGTTTGTGTGACAAGGGGCTAGCCTAGGCAGCAACGCTCTTCG
>URGY01000168.1 GCA_900547505.1 uncultured Collinsella sp. | reverse complement strand
TGCAGCGTAGTCTCGTGGGCTCGGAGATGTGTATAAGAGACAGGTACACGTATCACTACGGTCAGCTTGCAGTGATTGATGCCGAGACGCTTTCCGTGGACTATTCCATTTGCAAGGCGGACGGTAGCTATATTCGTCAGGGGGCTTCGGGCGGCGGTGATGTAAAGTCGCAGCCGGTCGTTTCTGTCCAGAATGGCGAGACGTACGTCTACTTTACGTCCAACAACAACCCGGGCGGCATCTATCGCTACCGTATTGGCGATGACGAGGCCGAGCTGCTTTATACGCCCGTGGCGGGCGACCAGCAGTACTGCATGGCTTCTATTTCGGTCGGATCCGATGGTTCACTCTACTATGTCAATGACTCGGGCAAGCTGTTTGCTGTCAAGGGTAATGGCCAAAGGGTCAAACGCTATACCGTGACGTTCGACGCCAACGGTAAGGATGCGGCGATGCCCGATTCTCAACGCGTGAAGGAAGGCAAGGCGGCGACGGAGCCCTCGACTCAGCCACAGTGCAAGGGCTACACTTTCGGCGGTTGGTTCACCGATGAGGCTTGCACGCAGGCGTATGACTTCAGTACGCCGGTGACGGCCGATCTGACGCTGTATGCCAAGTGGACCAAGAATGCTGTTAACCCTGGCGGCAATGGCGGTTCTGGCACTAATGGTGGCAACGGTGGCGCTGGCAACGGTTCCGGTGCTGGCGCTGGCACTGGCACGGGTTCCGGCTCCGGCTCTAAGGGCCAGCAGGCCGGCGGCGCTATCGCCCCGGGTCAGAAGCCGGTGACCAAGACGACGGTGTCGACCAAGACCGAGACCAAGGACAACAAGTCTGATAAGAAGGACTCCGATAAGTCCGATAAGAAGGACGAGAAGAAGTCTGACAAGAAGGACAGCAAGTCCGACAAGAAGTCCGATTCCAAGTCCGATACGGGTGCTGCATCCACGACCACTGCTAAGAAGTCCTCTGGTGCTTCCGAGCAGGAGACTGGCACCAACCCGCTCGCCATCGTCGGCATCGCCGCCGGCGTCATCGGTCTCGCCATCGTCGGCGTGTTCGTGTTCACCAAACGTCGGTAGGTGAGGGCTGTGTCCAATAAATCCAAGGACGCTGACCCCAAGCAACCAGATTCCTCGTTTATCCAGCTTGACGATGCAAAGCAAAAGGGCGCCGCTTCGGCGGCGTCCGCCCCTCGCCGCAAGGCGCTCCTCGGCGTTCTGACTGCCGCGTGCACCATTCTGATCGTCGTCTCGCTGGGTTTCGTCCATCCTTCCACAAGCGGTGCCTGGTCTATCGACTGGATCATTCAGACCGTGACGGGGGAGAGCGTCGTCACCAAGGACACCAAGGTGTCTGGCTCGACTACGACTTCGGGCGAGGCCAGTTCCAAGGATTCCAAGTCATCGAATGACGCAAAAGATGAGTCCAAGCATTCTGATGAGTCCAAGTCCAAGGACGATTCCGAGTCTTCAAACAAGGAGTCAAACAAGGGCTCGGATGGCAAAAAGTCCGAAGGCAAGGATGGCAAGAAGTCTGGCGATAAATCCGCTGCCCAAAATACGGGAGCCGGTGATACTTCCAATGCGTCTGGCGGTGGCCAGTCGTCTGATGGAGCCTCATCCTCTAATGGTGGAAACGCCTCCTCGGGCGGCCAGAGCGGCTCGCAGGAGTCCAGCTACATAACAGTGACGGTTTCGGTCACATCGAGCGCTGTGGGCAATCCTGTGTCTTCTGGTGGCACCTTTACCTTTAACGAAGGCGCTACCGTCTACGATGCCCTGTGCGCGCTGGGCCTTTCTGTCAACGCACATGGCTCGTCGTACGGCACGTATGTCTCCGCGATTGGTGGTTTGGCCGAGAAACAGTACGGCGGCACGAGCGGCTGGATGTACTCCGTCAACGGCACAACGCCCATGACGGCGTGCAGCAACTACGTTCTCTCCAACGGCGACAACGTGGTCTGGTATTACGTTACAGGCTAGAGGCCTCGACATAGCGCGCCAGACGGGCGGTTCGGACAAACATCCGGGCCGCCCGTTTTTCATGCGAATGGGATTGGGCTGCCGGGTCTCTCGGCAAACAAAAAACCGGTTGGAATGGGAATTCCAACCGGTTATACATTCAAGCAAATAGCGAATCGACTACGACCGTGCGCCCTCGAGGAAGAAACGGCGGCTGAAGTAGTTGTACCAGGTGACGAGGAACGTAGCGATGGCCTTCATGGCCTGGTAGCCGATGCTCAAAAACGTGACGCCCACAAACATGTATAGGTCGTTGAGGCCCAGGCCGATCACCGACAGGATGGTGAAGATCGTGAACTCGCGCTTGCGGCTCATGCCCTCGCGATGGTCGAACACGTACTTCATGCTGAGCCAGTAGTTGACCACGACGGACGTGGTAAACGAGACCGTGGTGCTCATCAAAAAGTCGAGGTGGAACAGCTCGACGAGCGCAATGAGCATGCCCCAGTCGATGCCAAAGGAGATAAGACCCACGACAGCAAACTTGAGGAACTGCTTGGTATGAGGTTGTGCCAGCGCCTTGCGCACGTAATCACATCCAATGCGTTGATGAATCGAGCAGAGGATACTTTAGAGCTTTTACAAGGGAAACGTAAGGTCTTTGCCAAGAACTATATGAACTCGCCAAATTTTCAAGAGCTAATCCGCAAACGTTGAAAATTTGCCCGTAAACGAGCGACACCCACGGACGATACTGCGCTGAGTGCGCGTCGTCCGTGGGCGCCGTAATGCTGCAGGGGTTTCGAGCTATTTTGTCTCGTCGCCCTCCAGGAAGATTTTTCGGGTCACAAAGTTGTAGACCATGACAAGCGCGGTGGCACAGATCTTGGCGATATTGGCCTCGAGTCCCAGGCCGGCGTTGAGCGCCAGCACGATGCCATCGTTGAGCACCAAACCGATCACGGACAGCACGACAAAGATGATGAACTCGCGGCGGCGGCTCATGCCTTCCTTGTGCGCAAACACGTACTTCATGCTTGCGAGGTAGTTAAAGATGAGTGAGATGATAAAGCCGCTGGTGTTGGCGATTAGGATGTTGAGGCCCAGACCGTAGTGGAGCAGATTCATAATGCCAAAGTCGATAACCGTGGCAATGACACCGACGACGCCAAATTTCATAATCTGCGCAAGGAGCTTTTGCATGGTACCTGCCTTAAGCTGGCGCCGAAGCGCCGCGGGGATGACAAACTCAGCAAGTTTAGCCAATCCCCGCGGGTGGTGCTAGGCGCGCTCCTCGATAGCACCGTTTCTATATGCATCGAGCAGCTGACGCAGGTCCTGGATTTGGCTGCGGATCTTGGCGCCAGTATCGGTGTCGCTCACCATGCGGCGACGGTCTGCTTGGTCAAAACGGTTGGTCTCGCTTTCGATGTCCACGTTGCGCGTGAGTGCCTCGGCAACCGTCGTAAAGGCCCGGTGCGACTTGAGGCGGCAGCCGCGCGAGCTCGAGATGAGCGTATAGCCGGCGATACCCGTCTTGGGATGGTAAGCGCGGCAGAAGCCGCCATCGATGACCAGCAGCTTGCCCTCGGCGCGGATGGGCTGCTCGCCCTTGGTGGTTTTAACGGGCGTGTGGCCGTTGATGATGTGGCCGGTCGGCGAGCATGCCATGGGCGCGACGCCAAACTCGCGCATGATGTCATCGCAGACCGAGGGCGACTTGGTAAGCGTAAAGTACGGGTCCATCGGCTCGACCCAGGTGCTCTTATCGGCGATATAGGCGCGCTCAAAGGTACGCACCAGGCGTCCGCTGGCGGGCGAGTTAAAGCCAATCCACAGGTACCACATCCAGTCGAGGGCGTCGCGGTCGCCCACGCGCCAGGCGCGGCGGGCGATGTGGTCGCAAAAATCAAGATAATCGCGCCCGGCGTGCCAGGTGCCCAGACAGTTCATGCTGCTAAAGGTGCCGTCTTCGTTGAGCGGAACGCAGCCGTGGAAGAGCAGGTTGCCGTTGGCGACCTTGTACATCGAGCCGTGGGAATAGAGGAAATCGATATGGCGATGCAGGTGATCGGCGGTGACAAACTCGGACACGAGCTTGTCGATGATGTGCTGCTCCTGGGGCGTGAGCGTATAGGGGCTGTCTCTT
>URGY01000167.1 GCA_900547505.1 uncultured Collinsella sp. | reverse complement strand
CTTAAAGCGGAAAACGCATCCCACTCTGAATCCAAATTCTGGGACGCAGTTTCCGGTTGAGGTCCGATCCGGAAACTGCGTCCCACTCCGGGACTGGATTCCGGGACGTAGTTTCCGCCGAGGGCTCCAAAGGGAAAACGCATCCCATTCTGAGCGCCAAATCCGGGACGCAGTTTCCGTATGCGGAGGCGCTCCAAACAAAAGGCCCCGGCTCGCGATGGAGCCGGGGCCAAAGGCGCAGCATATGCAGTTGATGTTGAGCGCGAACAGCTCGTCAGCAATGGCTGTCCGCGCCCTACTCTACCCGCGGTTGCGGACGCGGCTGTAGGGCGTATCCACCATGGGCAGATTTGGACGCAGCTTGCCGTCAAACGTGCGGTAGGCGTTCTGTACGGCGGGCGCCGTGGGGATCGTTGCGATCTCGCCGATGCCCTTGCCGCCGTACGCCACAGGCAGCAGCTCGTCCTTCTCCACGTAAATGGCGTGAATATCCGGAATCTCGGGCGCACGGAACAACCCGAGCGTACCGTACCTTGCCTGGGGTACGCAGTCCTTGAGCGGCCAGTCCTCGGTAAGCGCATAGCCCATACCCATGAGCACGCCGCCTTCAATCTGACCCTGGATGGAGATGGGGTTGACCACCTTGCCGGAATCGTGCGCGGCATAGACCTCGCTCACGCGGCCGTCATCATCCAAAATGACCACATGCGTGGCAAAGCCGTAGCAGATGTGGCTCTTGGGGTTGGGAACGTCAGCGCCCAGCTTGTCGGTCGGCTCCAGGTACACGTAGCCAAACTCGCATCCCTCGAGCGCCTTGATGGCGGCCGCGGGATCCTGAGGATGCATACCCTGGCCGGCGACGAGCTCCTGCGTGCGCAGCTGATAGGCGCGACCGTCGTCGTACTCAATCTTGACGCCGTCACCATGGGCGCTCACCGGGGCGGCAGGCGCAGGCTTGCCGGCCTCGATGCCGACCATGGCATCGCGCAGCAGGAAGGCGGCACCGCGCACGGCCTCGCCGGTCACGACCGTCTGACGCGAGCCAGACGTGGTGCCGGAGTCGGGAGCGTTCTCGGTGGAGCACTCGCCGTTGGCAATGCAGCGAAGCGGCAGACCGCATGCCTCGGCAACGTCCTGCAAAAAGACGGTGTTGCAGCCCTGGCCGATGTCGGACGTGGCGGCATAGACCACGGCCACGCCGTCCTCGATGCGAATCTTGCAGCGGCCGGCATCGGGCAGGCCCACGCCCACGCCGGCGTTCTTCATGGCGCAGGCAATGCCGGCGTGTCCGGGATGCGCATAGTAGGCATCCTTGACCTCGAGCAGCGTCTCCTTCAGCGCCGTGGAGCAATCGGCAATTTGGCCGTTGGGCAAAACCTCGCCCGGCTCGATAGCGTTTCGGTAACGAATCTCCCACGGATCCAGGCCGACCTTCTCTGCCAGCAGGTCGATCAGGCTCTCGAGCGCAAACTCGGACTGGCAAACGCCAAAGCCGCGGTACGCGCCGGCGGGCGGGTTGTTGGTGTAGTAGCCAAAGCCGCGAATGTCGGTGTTCTGGTACTTGTAGGGGCCGACGGCATGCGTGCAGGCACGCTCGAGCACCGGGCCGCACAGCGACGCGTAGGCGCCGGTGTCAAAGTTGATCTCGCAGTCCAGACCGGTAAAGTTGCCCTCGGCGTCGCAGCCCAGCGTAAAGGTGCCGTCCATGGCGTGGCGCTTGGGATGGAACGCGAGCGACTCGGCGCGCGTGAGTTTGCACTTCACGGGACGCTGGAACTTATATGCGGCGAGCGCGGCCAGGTGCTGGATGGACACGTCCTCCTTGCCGCCAAAGCCGCCGCCCACAAGCATGGTCTCGACGACCACGCGCTCGGGCTCGTTGTCCCAGCCAAACATGTGGGCACACTCTTTGCGCGTGTCGTAGGCACCCTGGTCGGTCGACTGCACCTTGACGCCGTTCTTGTACGGGAAGGCGACGGCGCACTCGGGCTCCAAGAAGGCATGCTCGGTAAAGGGCGTGGTAAAGCGCTGCGTCACGGTAAACGCGCTTTCTGCCAGCGCCTTGGCGGCGTCGCCGCGCGTCACGTGACGGCTCTGGCACACGTTGTCCTTGAGCTCCACCGTGTTGCCAAAGGCAAAGAAGCTGTCGTGCAGGCGCGGGGCGTCGGCAGCCTTGGCCTCGACAATGTTGCGCACGGGCTCCAGCGGCTCGTAGTCAATCTTTACGAGCTTCTTGGCCTTCTCGAGCGTCGCCTCGTCCTCGGCAACCACCAGCACGATGGCGTCACCCACGCAGCGGGTGATATCGCCCTGGGCGATCATGACGTCCCAGTCCTGGATAAGGTGGCCGACCTGGTTGACCGGCACGTCCTCGGCGCGCAGGATGCCCACCACACCGGGCAGGGCCTCGGCCTTGGAGGTGTCGATGGAGAGCACGCGGGCGCGCGGATACTTGGAGCGCACGGCGCTGGCATAGGTCAGGCCCGGCTGATCGAGCTCGTCGATGTCGTCGGGATACTTGCCCTCGCCGAGCACCTTCTTGCGCACGTCGATACGGAAGGCGCGCTTGCCCACGCCGTAGTCATCGCCGCGCTCCAGGTCCTCATCGATCTGCTTTTCGCCGCGGAGCACCGCAGCGGCCAGCGAGATGCCCTCGATAATCTTTTTGTAGCCGGTGCAGCGGCAGACGTTACCGCGAATGGCGTACTTAATCTGCTCCTCGGTGGGCTCGGGGTCCTCGGCGATGAGCGCTGCGCCCGCCATGACCATGCCGGGAATGCAAAAACCGCACTGCACGGCGCCCACGGCGCCAAAGGCGTACACAAAGGCCTCGCGCACGTCCTCGGGCAGGCCCTCGACGGTTACGATGTTGCGACCGGCAGCAAGAGCAGTGGTCAGCACGCACGCCTTGACGGCCGCACCGTCCACATGGATGGTGCAGGTACCGCAAGCACCTTCGGAGCAGCCGTCCTTGGCGGAATGGATATGCAGGTCGTCGCGCAGGTAGCGCAGCAGCGGTTTATTCTCCGTCGTCGTGCGCTCGACGCCGTTAACGGTAAAAGTGAATTCCTGTGCCATGGTGATTCCCTTCTACACGCCGGCGGCGATGCCGGTGCGGTCGTGGATGGCGCCATGCGGGCAGACGACGGCGCACATGCCGCACGACAGGCAGTCCACGCCGTCGATATGGGCGCAGTTGTCCTCGATGCGGATAGCGCCGGCAGGGCACTTTTTAGCGCACATGCCGCAACCGATGCAGCTCGTGTCGCAGATCTTGCGAGCGATGGCGCCCTTATCTGTGTTGTTGCAGCGCACCAGAATGTTCTGGTAGCCGGGAACGAGGGCAATCACGCGCTGCGGGCACGCCATACCGCACAGGCCACAGCCCGTGCACTTGGAGCGATCCACGCGGGCGATGCCATCGACCAGCGCAATGGCGCCGTGGGGGCAGGCCGTGACGCAGGCGCCACAGCCAATGCAGCCTTCGCTGCAGCGGGCGTCGCCGCCTGCGGAAGCGCAACCACTTCCGCAGGCAACGTAGGCCACGTTATGTTGAATGGATTTGGCCATAAGAGACTCGCCTATTTCTTAAGAAGGTACGAATAGTTGTCGCGCACGGCCCTGATGGTCAGGCGGACGGCCTCGGGAAGACCGGTGTTGACGGCATCGACCGAGACGGTGCGGACCGTGCCGGCGACGCGGACCTTAAAGTGGTCCTCGTCCACGGCCAGGAAGCCCTCGTTCTCGGAGTTCTCCATGTCCTGCTCGCTCCAGAACAGGGTGAGCTTGTCCTTGTAGGGACGACCCTCCTGGTAGGGGCAGAACACGGCGCAGTTACCGCACTCGTTGCACATGCCGTCGACATGGACGACCTGATGCTTGGCCAGGCCCGGCACCTTAATTGCCACGTTGGCGCGGTTGGGGCACACGTCGCAGCAGACCTCGCACACCGAGCCGCAGCCCAGGCAGCGGGTCTTGGTGCAGTTGCGCTTGTCGCGGCACAGCGACCCCTTGCGCTCGTAGCAGGTGTCCTCGCGGCCGGCCTGCTCGTTGCAGTCGGCGTACTTGTTAAAGTCCTGTCTCTTATACACATCTCCGAGCCCACGAGACTACGCTGCA
>URGY01000166.1 GCA_900547505.1 uncultured Collinsella sp. | reverse complement strand
CGGGCGACTGGTTTTCGGTGACGGGAACGGCGCATCTTATCGCCGTCTCGGGCAGCCATTTGGCTATCGTGGGGTTTGTAATCGAGGGTTTATTGCAAAAGACTCGGTGCTCACGTGGTCTTCAGCGGGCGATACTGGCGATAACGCTTGTGGGCTACGCTGCCTTTACGGGCGCGTCTCCCTCGGCCGTGCGCGCGTGCTGCATGGTGTTCGCGACGCTTGTCGTAAACGGCGCGGGGCGTCGCCGGCACGGCGCATCGGCACTCTTTGTTACCATGTCCATCTTTGTGCTACTGAGGCCGACGGTGCTGTTCGAGATGGGCTTTCAGCTTTCATGTGCCAGCGTCTTTGCCATCCTGTGCTTTTGCCCGTACGTCACCTACGCTTTGGGTGAGCTAGGTGTGCCATCGGGCATTGCCAGTATGCTTTCCGTCACGCTGTGCTCGCAGTTGGCGACCCTTCCCATTACCATTCCTGCCTTCGGAACGTTCTCGCTCATTGCTCCGCTGGCAAATGCGGTCATCGGTCCGGTGGTGAGCGTACTGCTCGCTATGTCGATCGTGCTGGTTCCCTTTTCGCTCGTGGGACCGTTGCGGACTTGGGCGCTCGTTGTGCCCATGATTGCCGCCCGTTGCGCGCTGTTTTTCGAGCAGCTGTTTGCCGTCGTGCCGGGTGCATCCGTGAGCGTGCCGCCCGATAGCATGTGGATTTACCTAGTGCCGTGTTTGCTGGCGGTTCTGCTTGTCCGGTGGCCGCGTCCCCGTGCACGTCCTATGGCGGTGGGGCTTGCATGCCTGGTGCTCTTGGCTGCGATTCCGTACGTCTACTGGGATCGATTCGCTCCGCCTTCGGTGACGGTGCTCGATGTGGGCCAGGCCGATGCGATTCTTATCCGCCAGGGCGGCGCAGTGGCACTCGTCGACTGCGGGCTCGACGAGCGCGTGGTGGCGGCGTTGGTTCGCAATAACGTGCACCATATCGATGCCGTCTTTGTGACGCATTGGGATGAGGACCACTGGGGTGGTCTGCCTGCCGTGCTCGAACAGTTTTCGGTCGGAACGATTGCCGTGGCGGCGGATGCGCTGGAGGATGCTCCTGCCGAGGTATTGAACCGACCTGGCGTGGAGTATCGGCAGGTGCGCCGTGGGGATACGGTCGATATCGGCTCATTTTGCGCCCGCGTGATGTGGCCATTCGAGTCCGTGGATGGCGAGGGAAATGAGGATTCGCTTGTCCTGCTGCTCTCTTATGTTCAGGAAGGCAAGGGCCTGCGTATGCTCCTCACCGGTGATGCCGAGCTCGACCAAGAACGGGAATTCGTGCAGGAGGTGGGGGATATCGACGTACTTAAACTTGGGCATCACGGCTCTAAGGTTTCAGTTGATGGTGAGTTGCTGGACGTCCTGAAGCCCGAGCTTTCCCTCGCGAGCGCGGGCGAGGGGAATCGATACGGCCATCCGTCCGACGCCTGCATCGATGCCGTTAAGGAAGCGGGCGGCGTGTTCGCGTGCACTATCGAACACGGCGACATTACCGTCACGCCGACTGCGAATGGCTTTGCGATGCGATGCCAGCGACCGTGACGACGTCGTTGGCGTGTGGTGGGCCCC
Organism: uncultured Collinsella sp.; assembly: GCA_900547505.1. Lineage (GTDB taxonomy): Bacteria > Actinomycetota > Coriobacteriia > Coriobacteriales > Coriobacteriaceae > Collinsella. The sequence goes on along the minus strand of URGY01000166.1, from coordinate 2,544 downwards.
TGGGCTAGAATGGCACGGAGCGAATACGAAGGCCTGCGGGAGGGGAGCGCAATGTCCGAAACCGGTCTGCTGCCGGCATATCTGATCGTCGGTACCGACGGAGTCAAGCGCGATCACGCCGTCTCGCGTATGAAAGCGCGTCTGGAAAAGACTGGCATGGTCGAGTTCAACCTCGACGAGCGCGATATGACCAAAGACCCCGATATCGAGTCCATTATCGGATCGCTTAACACCTTTCCCATGGGCAGTGAATTTCGACTGGTCATCCTCGACGGCTGCTCAAAGCTTGCCAAGGCAGTTTCGGAGCCGCTTGTCGAGTATCTGGCGAATCCCAGCCCCACGACGGTTTGCCTCGTCATCGCCGATTCGCTTGCCAAGAACACGCGCCTGTATAAGGCGATCGCCAAGATCGACAAGAAGGCCGTGATCGATTGCTCCGGCACCAAGCGCTGGGAGCTACCGCGCCGTGTGCAGCAGATGGCGACGCAGCACGGCAAGTCGATCTCGACGGCGGCCGCCGAGGAACTCGTCTCGCGTTCGGGTGAAAACACTCGCATGCTCGATAACGACTTGGCTAAGCTTGCCCAGATGGTCGAGGCGCCCCAGATTGAGCTTGCCGACGTTGAGCGCTGGATTGTACGTACGGCCGAGGTTCAACCCTGGGACTTTCTCAATGCGGTCTCGGCCCGTGACATGCGACGCTCGCTCGAGCTCTTCAATCTACTGCCCGCCAAGAGCTACGTGTGGACTTACACGTTGCTGTGCGGCCGCATCCGCGAGCTGATCGTCGCCAAGGCGCTCGATGCGCGCGGACAGGGTCGTGAGCTGGCCGCAACGCTCAAGCTTCAGTCCTGGCAGGTCAAGAATCACCTGACCTGGGCACGTCGCTTTTCGATGGCAGAGCTCGTCGCAGCGCTCGAGGGCGCGGTCGATGTGGAGCTCGCGCTCAAGGGTTCGGCCGATTCTAAGACCGCGCTTTTGCTCTGGATTACGAACATCTTGAGAAAATCGTGATGATACCTGCCAATTTGACAAATTCGTTCTATCCCTTTGAAGGGGAGCGTGCTATAGTAGGCGCTTGCATGACCTCACCGTGTCTCAGAGGTGTCATACATTTTTTGCAAGGAACTCGAAAGGAACTCCAGAAGTGGCAAACATCAAGTCTCAGAAGAAGCGTATCCGCACCAATGAGGCAGCTCGCATGCGTAACAAGGCTGTCAAGTCCGAGCTCAAGACGCTGACCAAGCACGTCCAGTCCGCCGTCGCCGAGGGCGACGCCGAGAAGGCCCAGGCTGCCCTCAAGACCGTCACCAAGCGTCTCGACATGGCTGCCGCCAAGCATGTTATCCACAAGAACCAGGCTTCCAACCGCAAGTCCGGTCTTGCCAAGCTCGTGAACAGCATCAACGCCTAAGTTGTAAATTTCACACCACACAGATTACGCGCATAAATGGAGCCTGTTTTATGGAACAGGCTCCATTTTTTGTACCGCTCGGGTAAGATAGTCCGCATGAATACTTCAATTGACATTTCCCACATCCGCAACTTCTCGATTGTTGCGCACATCGACCATGGCAAGTCCACGATCAGTGACCGCATCCTCGAGCTCACCCATACCGTCGACGAGCGCGACATGGAGTCGCAGCTGCTCGACACCATGGATATCGAGCGCGAGCGCGGCATTACGATCAAGTCCAATGCCGTTCGCGTGTCCTATGACGCCGACGATGGCGAGACGTATCAGTTCAATCTGATCGATACGCCGGGCCACGTGGACTTTACCTACGAGGTCTCGCGCTCGCTGGCAGCCTGTGAGGGCGCGGTGCTCGTTGTCGACGCCACGCAGGGCGTCGAGGCGCAGACCGTCTCCAACGCGACGCTCGCCATGAACGCCAATCTGGACATTGTGCCGGCCATCAACAAGATCGACCTGCCCTCGGCCCATCCCGATGAGGTTAAGACCGAGATCGAGGATGACCTGGCGATTCCTGCCGATGATGCCGTGTGTGTCTCGGGCAAGACCGGCGAGGGCATCCACGATCTGCTGGAGTCCATTGTCTTTTTGATCTCTCCGCCCAAGGGCGATGCGAACGCGCCGCTCAAGGCACTCATTCTGGATTCGTACTTCGACGAGTATCGTGGCGTCGTCGCCACGGTGCGCGTCTTTGACGGCTCCATCAAAAAGGGCGATACCCTGCGCATGATGCAGGCAGAGGGCGACTTTTTGGTCGACGGCGTGGGTGTCAAGCGTCCTGCCGAGACCCCGGTTGACGCGCTGACGGTTGGCGAGGTCGGCTACGTGGTCACGGGCCTGAAGGACCCCGAGGCCGTTCGCGTGGGCGACACCCTTACCTGGGCGTCGAACCCCTGCCCCGAGCCGCTTCCGGGTTACCGCGAGGCCAAGCCCATGGTCTATACGGGTCTGTTCCCGATCGATAACAAGGACTACGAGAACCTGCGTGACGCGCTCGATAAGCTGCACGTTAACGACCCCTCGTTGGTGTGGGAGCCCGAGACGTCCGTGGCGCTCGGCTTTGGCTTCCG
>URGY01000165.1 GCA_900547505.1 uncultured Collinsella sp. | reverse complement strand
CGAGATGCAGCGTAGTCTCGTGGGCTCGGAGATGTGTATAAGAGACAGCTCGTCGAGCGTGCCAAAACCGCCGGGAAATACGATGGCCCCCGAGCTGTATTTGACGAACATGGTCTTGCGCACAAAGAAGTAACGGAAGTCCATGCCGAGGTTCACGTATTTGTTGAGCCCGTGCTCGTGCGGAAGCTCGATACCCAGGCCGACCGACTTGCCGTTGGCGCTCGCTGCCCCCCTGTTGGCTGCCTCCATAACGCCGGGACCGCCGCCGGTGATAACCGCCACACCACGTTGGGCAATCTTGCGACCGACGGTGCGCGCCGCCTTGTAGAGCGGATCGGTCTTGGGCGTGCGGGCACTGCCGAAGATGGTCACCGCGGGCCCGAGCTCGGCAAGCGCGCCAAAGCCATCGACAAATTCTGCCTGAATACGCAGCACGCGCCAGGGGTCGGCGTGCAGCCAGTCGGTTGAATCCTCGGGCGCCAGCAGGTTGGCGTAGGTGTTGTCCTTAGGAATCATGGGGCCGCGCATGACCACGGGACCGCGGCGGTACGTCTCGTCGTAGGCCGGCTCGCCCTCGACGTTCTCATTCTTAATCATGGGGTACTCCTATCGAAAATAGAAACGGGCGGGGTCGACGCCATGCGTCAAACACCCGCCCGAACATCAACTATTCGGTATGGTACCCACGATGCGTTATGCGCTTGCAAGGCATCGGTCAGCGGTCGTGCAACCGATGCCGGCGCATGCGATGCCCAGTGCCGGTTGTGCACGGTCGCTTGGCACGCGGTCTCAGCACCGCGCAAGCGCCCCGCAAGCGCGCCCGCAGCTCTTAGTAATCCACCGCGGCAGGGCTGTTCATCCAGTCGCTCACGAACGCGCCGTAACGGCCCTCGATAATGGCCTGGCGGGCACGCTGCATAAGGTTGAGCAGGTAGTAGATGTTGTGCATGGACAGCAGAATGCCGCCGAGCATCTCCTTCTGCGTGACCATGTGGCGAATGAGTGCGCGGCTGTAGCCGCCCGTGCACACCGGGCAGGTGCAGGTGGGATCGATGGGGCCGTCGTCGTGCGCAAAGCGCGCGTTGCGGAAGTTGAGGCGACCCTCGCTCGAGAACGCTGTGCCCATGCGGCCGGTGCGCGTCGGCAGCACGCAGTCGAACATGTCGATGCCCACACCCACACCGCGCACGAGGGTGGTCGGGTTGCCGACGCCCATCAGGTAGCGCGGCTTGTGCTTGGGCATGTACTCGCTCACAAGCGGCGCCAGCGTCTCGAACATGGTTTCGTGGTCCTCGCCCACCGAGTAGCCGCCAATGCCGTAACCGGGGAAGTCGCCGCAGTCCTCCAGATGGCGCAGCGAGCGCAGGCGCAGGTCCAAATGCATGCCGCCCTGAACAATGCCAAAGAGCGCCTGGTCATCGCGGGTATGCGCCTTATAGCAGCGCTCAGCCCACATGCTCGACAGCTCAACGGCGCGCTCAACGTAGGCGCGCGTGGCGGGATAGCCCGGGCACTGGTCGAGCTGCATGCAGATGTCGGAACCGAGCTTCATGGCGATTTCCATGTTGTCCTCGGGCGTCCAGAACACATGGCGGCCGTCATAGTCGTTGACGATAAAGCGCACGCCCTCGTCGGTGAGCTTGACGGCATCGTTGTGGCTGAACACCTGGAAGCCGCCCGAGTCGGTGAGGATAGGACCGTGCCAGTTCATAAACTTGTGCAGGCCGCCCAGCTCGGCGATAGTGTCCTCGCCGGGACGCATGGACAGGTGATAGGTATTGGCAAGCACGATCTGGGCGCCGAGCTGTTTGACGGTCTCGGTGGGGATGCCCTTGACGTTTGCCTTGGTGCCCACGGGCATGAAGATCGGCGTCTCGATGTCGCCGTGCGGGGTGTGCAGCACGCCGGCACGCGCATGCGTCGTCGGATCCTCGGCGATCAGGTCGAATTTAAAAAGGCTCTGGTCCATAAACTGGAACTCCTTGGTTGCGGTTCATACGCAAACCATTATACGGGCAACCCGCAAGAAGCACCGACTCGACAGAAACTGATGCATTAAACGACTAGTCGTCGGGGACAATCTTCAGCGCCATCTTGCAAAGAAGTGTCCCAATCTGCCGGCACTTAGGGACCGTCCCCAGGTGCCGGCAAGAGCGTCCCTTTCGACTAGTCATTTAAGAACGTCCCCAACGACTACGAGATCATCTCCAACAGCCAAGGCAACGCCGATGCTCTGGCGACGTCAGCGAGCGGTCGCCAGGGCGAACAAATTGGCATGAAAAGAGGGCGGCATAGACCTTCTGGTCATGCCGCCCTCTTTGAATGACAAGTTGTCGCCCTGGTGACCGCGCAGCGTCGAGCCGTTACGCGGTTTGGAAAAACCGCGTAACCCCTAAGGCCGCTGGCCCATGCCACCCTCGAGGGTGACGGTCTCGCCGTTCATGTACTTAAAGTCGGGGCCGCAGAGCTGAACGACCACGCGGCCGATTTCCTTCTCGACGTCGCCGTAGTGACCAGCCGGCGGCATGTGGACGTTGGCCTTAAACGCCTCGGGATAGGCATCCTGGAAGTTCTCGAGCGCAGCGGTCCAAGCAAGCGGGCAAACGATATTGACGTTGATGCCGTCCTTGCCCCACTCGTTGGCGGCAACGCGGGTCAGGCCGCGGATGCCCTCCTTGGCGGCAGCATAGCTGCACTGGCCATAGTTGCCAAACAGGCCGGCGCCCGAAGCGAAGTTGACCACGGAGCCCTTGGTCTCCTTCAGGTGCGGATAGGCCTTCTGCATGTACAGATAGGTAGCATACAGACCGGAGTAAATGGCCAGGTTAAACTGATCCATGGTGTGATCGGCGATGGTCACGCCCGAGGCGCTAGCCTGAGCATTGTTGACGACGGCGTCGATGCGGCCGAACTCCTCAATGGCCTTGTCGATGACGTTCTGGACGACGGCCTCGTTGTCCTGACCAGCCGAGACATCGGCCTGAACAGGCAGAACCTTGACGCCGTACTCGGCCTCGAGGGATTCCTTGGCAGCCTCGAGCTTGGCAACGTTGCGGCCGGTAATGACGAGGTTTGCGCCCTCCTTGGCAAAAGCGATATCGATGCCGTAGCCGATGGAGCCAGCGGAGCCGTCCTTAAGCGTGGCCTTGCCGCCGCCGGTGACGATCACGGTCTTACCAGTGAAAAGTCCCATACAAAGTCCTTTCAAATCGCGACGGGCGAACCCGCCGACTGCGCGCATCCAAATAAACGCGCCAAAAGCTGAGATGCAACTTTAGCGCGTTCAAGCGAAAATAAAAGACCACGGTAGGCGAACGGCACCACGTCGTTCGGCGAAGGGATTGTCAAGTACAAACTGAATAAAGCGACCGAGTTATTGTTATCAGATCGAGCCATCGAACACGTTTTGAAACTTTGCTGCGGCGCGCGGGATGTCGGCACGAGACTTTATCATAGGGTGACAAACAACGATGAGGAGCACATGCCTATGACAGACGAGCTGGACCCCCAGACTCAACAGCATATTGATGATCCCGCAGACGTCACCGCAGATACTGACGCTGTGACCTGCGATGGTATCGACATCGACGACCCCATCTTGGACGAAAGCGCTACGGCGGAAACCCCCGAAACAGAAAACGCCGATGAGCAAAACGACGATGCGCCCGCACAGGACGACGCCCCTGTACAGGACGACGCCCCGCAAGCAGCGGGCCCCATCGAGGTGTCTTCGGAAGAAGAGCTCGATGCCGTCATGGACTCCATGATGGATGCTGTCAAAGCGATGAAAGACGCCGTCGCCGATGCCGATATCGATGCCGAAGAAGAGGAGGCCGCCGAGGCGGCCTCGACCTTTGTGCCCGGCGAGACTCCGGTTGCCGACCAGGGCAGCACCATGCCCTCGTTTCTGCAGCTCGAGCATCCCACGATCGGCGCCGATGCGGTCGATCCGCACGCAGCAGGCTTTTCTGTGGTCGAGGGCGGTACCGGCAATATCGCCGCGCCGCAGGCTGCCGATGCGGACGCTGCCGACACCGCTCGCCCGACCGCCCCGCACTCCCCCGCCGCGAGCCGCGATCTGGGGACCGCTGTCTCGAACACTGCGAACGCCGTGGGCACCTTTATCGCCCAGGGTGCCTCGGCCATGCGCGAGATGAACGCCTGTCTCTTATACCCATCTCCGAGCCCACGAGACTACGCTGCATCTCGTATGC